>DATABT010000952.1:0-1698 GCA_036259455.1 Longimicrobium sp.
ATCGAGGACGCGCAGTTCACCACCCTCGTCAAAAAGGGCAAGAGCGTCCTCACGCGCATGCCGCTGGGCGCCAACGAGATCCTGCAGATGGCGGGGCGCGTGCACGGCCGCGTGGAGGCCGGCGAGGTGTGGATCCTCTCCGAGCGCGACATCGTGTTCGAGAACCTGCGCCCAACCGAGCCGCACTTTCAGCTGGCCGGCGACCCCGAGCGCGTGGCGATGACCTGCGCCGACATGGGCGTGCGCGCCGACGAGCTGGACCTGCCCGTGCCGCTGGACCGCATCGCCTACCGCCGCGCCGTGGAGCTGCTGCAGACGCGCGGCATCATCGAGAACGGCCGGCTGACGCACTACGGCCGCGAGGTGGAGGTGCTCCCCGTCGACCGCGCCTGGGGCGAGCTGCTGGTGCAGGCGGACGAGCACCTGGTGCCCATCGTCGCCACCTGCGCGAGCATCGAGTCGCTGCACCGCATGCTGCGCCAGCAGGACAACGACATCGGCCAGTACGTTGTCGACGGCAGCGACCACCTCACCGCGTATGCCATCTACCAGGACGCGCTGGAGACGCTCGGCACGCTTGGCAGCGTGTACGGCCTGCCGCGCCACGTCTTCGAGCAGGAGCCGCTGGAAAAGTGGTGTGAGGAGCGGGGGGTGATGATGCGGTCGATCGAAGACGCCGCGCTCGCCATTGCCTCCATCTACCGCGGGATGGACCTGGAGCTGCCGCGCCGCCTGCCGAAGCTGAACAGCCGGCTGGACCGCGACTGGCGCGCCCTGGTCGCCCGGGTGATGCCGTTCGACCTGGTGACCAGCTGGGGCGAGGAGGTGAACGTCAGCAAGACCAGCGTCTGCAGCAGCTACGGCGCGGTCGCGGGCGAGATCGTCTATTTCGCGGACAAGATGGGGCGCGCGCGCGGCTCCATCAGCGGCACCAACATCCCCAACGACCTGGTCTGGGAGTACGCGCAGCCGGGGGATGCGGAGGTCGTGTACGATCCCAGCCACCGCCGCGCGCCGCTGCGCCTGCGGCGGAGCAAGGAATTCCACGGCTTCGAGCTGGAGAGCGACGACGAGGGGATCGGCGCCTTCACAGCGGGGCTGGAGGATCAGGCGCGCCGCGCGCTGGCGAAAGCCGTGGCGAGCGGCCAGGCGTACCACCCCGACATCCCCGGCGTTCGCGAGGTGCTGCGCGAGCTGCGCGAAGTCTTTCGCCGCAGCGCCGGAACGGCGAACGCGGTGGATGACAAGGTGCTGACGGACCACCTGATGGAGCGCCTGTCCGGCATCAACAGCTACCGCGAGTTCCTGGATACGCGGCTGCGCCTGGACCTGGACGCGCTGGTGCCGGCGGAAGAGCGGGCGCGATGGATGGCGCTCCCCGACCACATCTGGATCGCCGAGCGTTCGTATCCGCTGGACTATGCCATCGAGGGCGATACCGCGGTCGTCCGCGCGCGCATCCCCGCCAGGACGCTCAACCAGGTGGATGAGGACGAGCTGCCCACCTTCCACCGCCCGCTGCACTGGACGGTCACGCGCGGCAAGCACGAGGCGATCCGCGCGGCCACGCTGGACGAGGCGCGGCAGATGGTGCGCGAGACCAGCCCCGCCACGCGCGCCCGCGCCCGTGACGCGGCGGAAGGCGGCGGCGGACGTGGACGCGCCCGCGGCGAAGGCGGACGCCCGCGCCGCAGCGGC
>DATABT010000953.1:0-4138 GCA_036259455.1 Longimicrobium sp.
AGACAAACTCGGCCGGGATCGCGCTATATATTTGCTGCAAGCGGCTATCTCGATCTGCTCCGACAATCAAAACGTCACGCTTGGCTTCTTTTGCCGCGACCAATAAACGACCGATATCGTCCGCAAAGTCTCCGAGCCCATCAACTAACAGCAGTGAGTTGGGTACGTGTTGCACCCACCACAACGCAGCCGTTTCGTTTAGGCGGTCTTCTCCGCGAAATAAGAAGACGTCCATACCCCGTCGTATCATCTCCCGTCCTATGCGGAGGAGTGCTGTGCTTTTTCCTGTCCCCCAATCGCCATGGATAAGTTCTAATTTTTGTATCGCGTCTCTCTGCGCTCGCAATTCCACCAACTCATCCACAACAGCATGGACTGAGTCGAGTGTCGCATCTAATCCATCAACAATATCAGTCCACTCAGGATCGTAGCCTGAGTAGAAATCGTGCCTCCTGAATAGCTTCTTCGGTCTCTCCGTCCGCAGACTGCTAAATTGATCGAGAAATGTTCTAGCTTCTATGGTTAGACCAATGTCTCCGGTTCTAATAGCACCTGCCGCCTGACGTTCTCTAAGTCGGACCGGTTCTTCAAGCGCAGCGAAGAAAGCATCCGATGTCATTTGAACGGGTATCAAGCCAAACCGCGCAAATCGCTCTCGATGCAGTTGCGAAATCTCTCGCAAGACGATCAGGGATGGGCGACCATAGAGCGCGAGAGAAGTCGAACCTTGCACCAAGACCTCCTCAAGGTCAAACTCGTTCGCAAGTCGAGTCCCCACCACGATGAATGGCTGCTCTTGAAAGTGATCACCAAACATGCGATGCCAGGTTTTCGTCGTCCGGACGGCGCGCAGATATTCAATAATTGAGAAGACAAGCTGATCGGGCTGTTCGGCACGTCCATGAAGGTGGATGATCTGAATCTCGCCTCCGATGGATTTCTTGTATGAGTCAGTCCAATTGAACACGCGTGTCTTCTGGCGACTACCATGAACGCGCGAATATGCGACTTCAACCGTATCATCAATGTTCAACGTCCAAACTGCTTGCCAGTAGAATCTCGGCAGGGAGAGTTGCCAATCGGGCGGCGTACAGCTCGAGAAACGGCTAACAACCCAATCAGCGAATGACATGCCCGAATTAGAAATCCGATGCTCAGCTGCCTCATACGCAGTTGTAAGACTCAGTTTTTCCCCAACGTCGGTTGGGAGATCGAAATCCGTGATTAGTTCATCCGCCAGTTCGTTCCCGATCGGCAACATTTTACCAGACGAAGAAGATCCGCCGACGCTTGCACCTGCTCCGAGAAGGAGATTGTACTCCCCTCGTGCGATTCCCTCCACCACAGACGCGAAGTGATCGTCACCCAGAGCCAACTTCAGACGATCAGTGGGATCTGAAGGCATGTTAGTCGAAGCTGAAAGGAGTTGGTTGTTTGAGAGCCGCAGCTCGAAGGCTGCCAAATTAGGAGTGTCAACGTATACAAGCGCGTCTCTGCTTTGACAAGTACGAATCTTTGATGTTCATTTGGATCGAGTACCGCGTCGCGAACGCCGCGATGGTCGGCCCCATCGGCCGGTTCGCCCGGCCGCGGACGCGTGCCTCCTGCGCGAGCGCCGTCCGCAACTGCTTCAAATGGCGCAAATGGTCTATCATAACCTCGAGTCGGGGGAGCCCTTCGTAGCCGCGGCTGGGTCGCTGACATAGACCTGAAGCCCGGGACGAGGATGCGCTTACGATGGGGTGCCGGGCGGCTCGCGCCTACTCGTAGTTGTTCACTCACCGCGGAGCGCCGGGCGGCGTCTTCACGGCCCTCCACGCGCCCCCGCCGCCGACCCTCCCGCTCATCCCGTCGCCGGTGACGCGGCCGGAGAAGCGGCGAGCCACCGGCCTCCCGTTCACCCGTTCCGTCAGGGTGAAGTCGATCCGTTCCCCCACCAGCCGTCCGCTCACCCCCGGCCCCGAGAACCGCTGGAACTGCTGCCGGAGCTGCAGCGCGACCCGGCGTCCCTCCGGGGTGGTGAGCGTCCACCGCCCCGCCACCTGTGCCGGGATGGTCCAGGCGTACACCATCGCCCACCCGGTGCCCTGGTTCACCCGTACCCGCACGACGGTATCCGGCTGCCAGTCGCCCATGTGATAGGCATGCGACACGACCCGGGTGCCCGGGCGCAGCTGCTCGAACAGCTTTGGCCGCAGCTCCAGGTTCAGGTTCTGAAACAGGTACAAGGTGATGATGCTCGCCGGGCGAAGATCGGTCTCGAACAGGTCCTGCCGGCGAAAGCGCACCCGGTCCTGCACCCCGCGCCTGCGGGCATTGGCGGTGGCTTCCTCCACCCGCACCGGGTCGATGTCCACCCCCACCCCGCGCGTGCCGAAGCGGCGCGCCGCCTCGATCACGATGCGCCCATCCCCGGAGCCCAGGTCGTACAGCACGTCGTGGGGGGTGGGGTTGGCGAGCGCCAGCATCTGCGCGACCACCTCGGGTGGCGACGGGACGTAGGGTACGTCCAGCCCGGGCGGCTGCTGCGCCGCCAGGGGGAGTGCGAAGAGCGCCGCGACGGCGCCCCGGCAAAGTCGAGCGGCGGTGTGCACCGGCGTTCCTCCGGGAGAAAGTGGCCACGCCGGAAGATACGCCCCCGGGAGAGCCCGCGGCTACCGTTCGATCGGCGCCCCGGCTCCGCCACCCGCTTCGTGGACTGGTTTCCACCGCCTGACAACGGGCGAGGGAGCCGAGCCAGCCGAAGCGCGGAGCACGCGACGCCATGATTACGCGCATGCCGCGGTAGTCGAACCCGGCCGCCTGTCCTGCATTCTGCCCGACGGTCTCTGCGGCCAGGCCGCGGAATCCACACGCGCATCACCAGACCTCTGGCTCGACGCCCGCGAAACGCGTGCGATCGCGTATCACTGACGTAGTCCAGTGACCACGACGCCGACCGCGGAATCCCGTCTTCTCCCCTGCGCGAGCGGAGCGGAACAAGCGAGAGCGGCGCCTGTCACTTGCCCTTCACGCCTGATTGTGTTACACCTGTGTACGTCCATACGCTTGGCGATAAAACCTGCGCCCCCAGCGGAGTAGCGTCGTTTGCGCCACCGCGAGCAAGGATGGGTATGACCATCAAGCGCGTTTTTTCTCCCGAGGTCGCCGGGGCGCTGGTCGTCCTGGCGCTGATCGCCGCGCTGCTGGCGACGCGGCGCGAGGCCGCGGCGTACCGCCGGGGGGCCGCGTGGGCGGGCGAGCGGGCCGCCATTGGGCAGCTGGTTGGGCGGCGGCTGCCGGACCTGGCCCTCGCGGCGGCGGCGGGCGACAGCGTGCACCTGCGCAACGCGGGGGGACGCTACCGGCTGATCTGGCTGCTGGACCCGGTCCGCTGCCCGGAGTGCCTGGACGACGTGGGCGCGTGGGAGCGCATGGCGCGCGCGAACGGAATGGCCGCCGACCTGGTGCTGGAAGGCGTACCTCCCGGCCGCGCCGCGGAGCTGGCGGCACGGCACCGTGTGCGCGCGCGGGTCCTCGCGGACCGCGAGCGGCGCACCTACCCCGTCACCCGCACGCACGTGGATGCCGTGAAGCTGCTGGCCGACCCGGACGGGTTCATCGTGCTGGCCAGCGGCGAACGCGCCGGCTGCGGTTGGGCGTTCGAAGAAGCCGCGATCGCGGTTCGCGGACGCGTGGACGCCTCCCCCGGCGGCACCCGGTAGAACGACCACCTGGAGAAACCTGCGGCGGGCGCGCTCCGCCGGCTGCCGTTCCGGACCGTGCGGGGGTACGCCCGGACCACCTCACCCCATCGAAGGAAGACCCATGACTCGAGCCATCCGCAAGGGCCTGCTCTTCACCATCTTCACCGCGGGCGGCCTGTTCGCCGCCGGAAGCCTCGTCCAGACCGCCAACGCCGCGACGAAGGCCTATCACGACCTGGAGTGGGTGGGATACGACTGTGAGCCCACCGGCTGCAATCCGGCCGATCCGAACGCCGGCATCTGCTGCCACGACGGCTGAGCCTGATCCACGGCGCGCCTGACAGGGGCGGCGCCTGAACGAACGAATCCAAGCCCGAACCGTGGCGTACCCCCGTCCACAGCCGCACCCTCGCATGACCCGTCGCACCATTTCCCTTGCGGGGGCGCTGGCG
>DATABT010000954.1:0-2687 GCA_036259455.1 Longimicrobium sp.
GACGCGGCGCGCGCCGCGTTCTCCGCGTCGCGAAAGAGCATGAGCACGCGGTGGCCCCGGCGCTGCAAGCCCGCCAGCAGCAGCACCGTGCCGATCTCCCCCCCGCCGAACGCGTTCGAACTGTTGTGGGCGAGGATGTACATCAGTGCGTGAGTGCGGAAGTGCGAACGTGAACGGGACCGACGGCAGGCGGCCGCCGTGCTTCACCGACGTTCCGCGCTCTCGCAGCGCCGCATTTTCGCACCTTCCCGCGCCGCTCGCAACGCTCGCTCCACCCGCGGCTCACCGCGGCGTCACGGCAGGGCAAAAGGATGAGGTCCGGCAAGGACAATCGCTCCTCTGCCGGACCTGCCTTGCGAACTGCACGGGGAGCCGGAATCCTGCCCGACGCCCCGCAAGACGGCTTTACTGCAGGCTCGCGAGGTCGAGCTGCATGGTCTTGACCTTGTCCACCGCCGAGCGGAACCCGGCGCCGACGACCACCTGCGTGTCGTTTCCACTGATCGTGTAGGAGACCTCGGGCGTTCCCGTGCCGGCCGTGGCGGTGTACACCGGGCCCGTCAGCTGCAGCACTCCGTTCACCACCGTGACCTGACGGTAGCGGAGTTCGATGCGGTTCACGTTGTCGTCCAGCTGCCCGATGGAGACGCCTACCACCGCGTTGCCCGCGGGGATCTGCACGTACTTCTCCGGTCCGTTGGGCATGGTGCCGTAGTACTTGTCGCCCGGCGCGCTCATGGTGCCGTCGGGATACACGTAGCGGCCCGTCAGCTGGATCCCGGTAAAGTCGGAGCCGTGTTCGACCCGGCCGCCGAGCCCGACCATGACCATGTAGCCGCAGGAGGTGGAGAGATCGCCCTGGATCTCGAGGCCGGCGTACGGCTCCAGGCCGGCGCGGATGGACGTGGAGAACGGGAGGTTGACGTTGCTGCAGCCCTCGAGGAACGACGGAGTGGACGCGGTCGCCTCGACGGCAGCGATGCTGTCCATGTTGGCGCAGCCCGCGACCGGCAGGAACGCAAGGCCAGCCGCAACGGCACGAAGTGAGAACTTCATCGGATTTCGATCGGTATGGGGAAATTGCGGAGAGGACGTGCCGGAGAGACGGCACGAAAACAAATGTATCCACGACTCCCTCCACTGTCAATATCCGCCACAACTTCACACATGATAAAAGAGGATGACGACATCAAGATCCACCGCGTAAAAAGCAGCGTTTTGTCTATGATCCTCTGACATTCTTGGGCTCGGTCCCCCGATCGGGTATAAGTACGGAACGGGACTACAGCTCCTTCCGCGCTGCACGCTGAGGCCGCAACGTGGAAGGAGCTTTCCGTCAAAAGAACGCCCCGATGTTCTCGACCACGTACGCCAGCTGCGCCTCCGTCAACTCGGGAAAGACGGGGAGCGACAGCACCTCGCGGCAGGCGCGCTCGCTCTCCGGGAACTGCCCCTCCCGGTAGCCCAGGTACGCGAAGCAGTCCTGGAGATGGAGCGGCACGGGATAGTAGACGCCGCTGCCGATCCCGGCCTCGCGCAGGTGGTTCGCCAGCGCGTCGCGGCGGTCGTCCAGCACCCGGATGGTGTACTGGTTGAAGATGGACTCGTTGTCCGGCCGCACCGGCGGCGTCACGATCCCCTCGATCTCCGCCAGCGCCTGGTCGTAGAAGGCCGCGTTGCGCCGGCGCGCGTCGCTCCAGCCGCGCAGGTGCGGAAGCTTGGCGCTGAGGACGGCGGCCTGCAGCGCGTCCAGCCGCGAGTTGTACCCCACCTCCTCGTGGTGGTACATCTGCCGCCCGCCGTGCACGCGCAGCTTGCGCAGCCGCTCCGCCGTGGGCTGGTCGTTCGTGACCGTCATCCCCGCGTCGCCGAACGCGCCCAGGTTCTTGGTGGGAAAGAAGCTGAACGTGCACGCGTCGCCCAGCGTGCCGGTGGTGATCCACTCGCCGTCCGGCGTGCGCTGCCGGGCGCCGATGGCCTGCGCCGCGTCTTCCACCACGTAGATGCCGCGCCCCATGCCCAGGGCCGCGAACGCCGTCATGTCCGCCATCTGGCCGAACAGGTGCACGGGCATCACCACCTTCGTGCGCTCCGTGATGGCGGCGTCGGCGGCGGCGGGGTCCAGGTTGAAGGTGTCGGGCTGGATGTCGGCGAACACCGGCCGCGCTCCCACGTTGTGCACCGCCCCCGCCGTGGCGAAGAAGGTGAACGGCGAGGTGACCACCTCGTCGCCCGGGCCGCAGTCCAGCGCGCGCAGGGCCAGGAGGATGGCGTCGGTGCCGCTGGCGTTGGCCACCGCGTGCGTCACCGGCAGGTACGCCTCGATCTCGCGCTCGAACCGCTCCACCACCGGCCCGAGGATGAACCGCTGCTCGTCCACCACCTGCGTGACGGCGGCCATCGTCTCCGCGCCGACCTGGCGGTGCTGCAGGGTAAGGTCCAGCAGAGGTACTTGCATGTATCTACCGAAAATCCGGTGTAGGTCGAATGGATCGTGCGCGGATGCGGGGCTCCACGGTACGCCCCTACGGGCTCGCAAACCTCGCCCACCTCCCCCCGAAACCCATGGGGGAGGTCGGGTGGCCGGCGGTCTGGCGTGCCTGTCCGGCATCACGCTGCGCCAGCGCGGGGCCCCTCTTTCGACCCCTTCCCGCTCGTTCCTCGCGGAGAGGGGGGAAACTTCAACC
>DATABT010000955.1:0-4541 GCA_036259455.1 Longimicrobium sp.
CCAGCGGCTGGCCGGCCCGGCCCAGCACCTCGCGCACGCGCGGCGGCGCCGGGGCCGGCGTGGACGGCCGCCCGGCGGATGGCGCCGGCACGCGCGTTCGCGCTTCTCTCATCGCTCACGCCCGGAGCGGGAAGGAACCGCCGGGTGGGACCCCCGGCGCCGCCGATTCAAGTGTAGTCCGCGCTCCGGCGGCGAACAACGATCCCGATGCGCTACGCCGGCGGCCCCTGCTCGTACAGGTCGTCCGGGTCCGCGGCCGCCAGCTCCGCCAGGAACCCGCCGATTCGCCCGGTCACGGCGCGAAAGAACGCGGCGCCCTTTTCCGCCGTGGCGGCGGAGGGATCGCCCACGCCGGTGTCTTCGCTGATCGACGTCCACTTCCGCGGCGCCCACGCCCATCCCTCACGCAGCCCGGCGATCCGGAAGCGCCGCTCCCGGCCCGCGCCCGCCTCGCTCAGCGGCAGGACGAGATCGGGCGCAACGTGCATCATCACGCTCGTCTCCAGCTCGCCCGCGTGGTCGCCCGGGGTGGCGAAGAACGGGCCCGGATCGACGCAGTTCCACCAGTTGATGGCGCAGAGAAAGAGGTCCACGCGCGGCTGCAGCTCGCGGATGATGGCGCGGAAGTCGTTGCCGCCGTGGCCGTTTAGGATCACCAGCCGGCGGATGCCCTGCCCTGCCAGCGCGTGCGCCAGGTCCGCGAGAATGGCGGCCTGCGTGCCGGGGTTCAGGTTCAGGCAGAGGGGGATGTCCAGCTGCCCCGTCTGCACCCCGAACGGCACCGTCGGCAGCACGGCGACGCGCGCGCCACGCGCCCACGCCAGGCGCGCCGCCTCCGCCGCCACGTGGTCGCACTGGATGACGTCGGTGGCGTAGGGCAGGTGCCGGTTGTGCGCCTCCGTGGCGCCCCACGGCAGCACCGCCACGTCGTACGCCGTGCCGGACACGGCCTTCCAGTTCGTCTCCGCGAGAATCCAGGGCCGTCCCGCCATCTCCGCTCCGCCGTTCCGGTTGCGCCATCGCCGTCCATTCGCCGCGCCGAACGTACGGACGCGGCGGTGCCGGCGGCAAGCGCAAGCGAGAACGGCCCCGCGGCGGAATCGCTCCGCCTCGGGGCCGTTCGTCATACGGTCGGCGGCGCTCAGCACATGGTGCAGCCCACGTTTCCACCGTACACCGTCGCGCTGGCGGTGCCCAGCACCGAGCCTCCGGCCGTGCGCCGCATTGTGACGCGGAACGCCACGTAGCGGTCGCGGTCGTGCACGTACGCGGTGCGCGAGGTCAGATTCACGCCGGAGCTGTGCGGGTGCCACAGACCGTCGCAGTCGCCCGGCGCGGCGCCGTTATAGCACCACCTCTGCTCCCACGTGTAGTGGTACGAGCCCGCCAGCGACGGTGCCGCCGTCCAGGTGACGTACTCGTTGTACGCGTCCCATTTGGAGGGGGTGAGCGACACGGTGATGTTGGTGACCTGCGTGTCCCAGCTCACCGTGATACCGTTGTACGAGCCCCACACCAGCGTCCCGCCGGTAGCGATTCCCTTGACGTAGCCGTTGGCGCCGGTAGTGACCACAGCCGTGTTCATGGCGTACAGGTTCGTGGACGCGGTGACATTGGTACCGTAGTAGGTGACGGTGCAGTACATCACCTCGTTCACGTCCATGTAGTGCGTGGGGCAGGAGATGGTGAGCCCCTGGTTGGTTTCGTCGCGCGAGGGCTGCGCGGCCTGCGCCGACGGGTGCACCGACTGCGTGGGGATGTCGCCACAGGCGGCCGCGAGCAGGGCCAGCCCCGTCGCGGCGAGGGTACGGATGGACTTCACGGGAAGACTCCTGGGTGTGGATTCCGGGAACGACGTGCCTCCCGCGGCACGATGGGCATTCGCGCCGCGCGAGAACACAGCTCAGAGGACCGATCCTTGACGACAAATGTCTCCCGGCCGGATGCGTATGTCAAGTATGGTCTGGAAATGGTACACACCCTGACCGTTCGCGGTGGTGCGCGCGGTGCCGGGTGAATCAGGCTCATCGCGGATCTCGTTGCATCGGACCGTGGTCCGCCCGCACGGCGCGCACCGTCATTCCAAGGGAGGCGCCCACTGGCTCTGCGCCGGTGCAGGATCTTCGGCGCCGGTCGAGGAGGCTACTCACCCAGGCTCGTGGCCCGCGTCCGGTCGCGGACTCCCCGGTCCGGACGCCGCCCGTAGGCGCGCGCAGCGGAAATCCGCGGGGCCGGGATCCAGCACGCAGGCTGACCACCAGTACCCGGAGAGTAGATTTCTCCGTCGGCGCCGCGGAAATCCTGCACCGGCAGTCGTCGCGCGGGCGCCTCCTTCGAAATGACAGCGGCGCGACTGGCGTGCAACGACGTCGGCGATGAACCGGAGATCAGATGAGTTGGCGGAGGCAAACGAGGCCCGGAAATCCTGCGGTCGCACCGCACCGTCTGCATGGCTTCAGGTCTCTCGCGGGCGCTCTCCTGAGCGGAAGGAAACCAGGGCAAGCGCGGAGTGAGCGGACCACCAGCACGGGTGAGTGGATTTCTCAGTCGGCGCCACGGCTTTCTGCACCGGCAGCGATCACACGGGCGCCTCCTTCGAAATGACAGGCGCGGTGCGGGTGACCTTCGTCCTGCAGGGGGCGCGCGCGGCGCCATATACCTGAATAGAAAGGTGCCCGGCCCGGCGGAGGGCCCCTCCCCGCTCGTTCCTCGCGGAGAGGGGGAGAACTGCCTTTCATCGCACGAGGTGCGCGCAGCGCCGGATGACTCAGGATGTCTGGGTCCCGGGGCGGTTCGGCAACCTCTCCGGGATTCGTGATGAGCCGTTCTGGTTCTAGTCCGCGGCGGCGTCCATGTCGCGGACACGGTCGAGGACGGAGAGGAAGGTCTCCAGCGACTGGGCGCCGGAGAAGGCGTACCTGCCGTCGATCACGAAGAACGGAACGCCGGTGATGCCCAGCGACGCGGCCTCGGCCTGGCTCTCGTCCACCTGGCGGCCCAGCTCGTCACCGCCAAGAAAGCGCGCCACGCGGTCGCGGTCCAGCCCCACCTGCGCGGCGATGTCTGCCAGCACGCCCGTCTTGCCCAGGTCGCGCCCCTCGGTGAAGTTGGCGGCGAACAGCGCCTCCGCCATCTGCCGCCCCACGCCCGCCTGCTGCGCGAACAGCACCAGCCGGTGCGCGTCGCGGGTGTTGGGGTGCGCGGGAATGCGCTCGAAGTCGAACTGCAGCGCGTCGTGGGCGCCGGCCGCGGCCACGTGCTGGAACATCGCCTTCGCGCGCTCCGGGCCGCCGAACCGGGTGCGGATCACCTCGTCCCACGCCTGGCCCTCCGGCGGCAGGTCGGGGCGCAGCTGAAAGGGGCGCCACACGACCTCGGCGTCCACCTCCGGCCGCATCCCCAGCGCGCGGTACAGCCGCGTCTCGCCGATCCAGCACCACGGGCACACCACGTCGGCCCACACCTCGATGCGCATCCCGCGCTCCGATCCTTTCAGGGTTCCTGGTATCCAAGCGCCCGCAGCTCAAGCCGGTACGCGCGGGGGTCGTTGCGAAAGAAGAGGCCGCCGTACCGCACGGACCGTCCCGGGACGTAGTCAAGCACCGCCTCGCTGGTCTCCACGGCGGAGTCCCCCCGCATCAGCTCGCCCTCGATCCTGACCGCCGCCGCCGTCTCGTAGCCTCGGTTGGTGGCGCGGAACTCCACCAGCCACACGCCGCCGGAGTGCAGCACGCCGTCGGCGGCCACCACCACGGCGGGCGGCGTCCGCGGCCGGCCCACGGCATCGTACAGCAGATACCCGACCACGGCGAGTACCAGCGCGGTGCTCACCGCCGCGGCCACCCACTCCCACCGCGACTTGACCCCGCCGCCCTCTCCCCCGTCCCGCGTCCGCTCGGCCATGGACCTTCGTCCGTTCACAGGATGAGGCGCGCCGCCGCGGCGCCCAGCGCGGCGGGAAAGCCCAGCACCAGCGTCATCATCAGGTAGCCGTACGGGTCGCCGTGCTCCAGCCGCCCAAAGGTCCACAGCACGTACCCGCTCACCGCCAGCGCGATGGCGTATCCCACCACCGTGTTGCGCAGGAACAGGCTCCACCCCGGCGTGCCGTGCGCCACCCGCGGCGACCCGCGAAAGGCGCTGGCGTAGACGAAGCCGTGCATCATCAGCAGCGACGCGGCCAGCAGCGCCAGCGCGTGCCAGGGCGTCATGATGAAGGAGATGAGGACCATCTCTTCCGTGGGCGCCACGTTGAACGCAAGAAAGACGGCACCCGCGGCCATGATGAAGAGCTGCGCGCCGTATCCCGCCTCTTCCTTGCGCCGCGCCGGCTCCCCCTCCTCGCCGCCGGCCAGCTGGCTGTTGGCGAGCACGGCGCCGAAGCTGGCGGGGACGGACTGGATCGCCACCTTGCCCACGATCTCCCGGAGCGGCTGGGAAGCGTCGATGATGCCGAAGAGGAAGAGGATGACGAACGAGGTCACCAGCCCCACGCCGAACGCGATCATCCCGTCCTCCACGTCCTCCGACCAGCTGGTGGC
>DATABT010000956.1:0-1670 GCA_036259455.1 Longimicrobium sp.
CCACAGACTGCGAGGGAGAGGGGGAGAAATTCCTCGCGTTTCGGCAGGTTGCCGTGCAACCTCCCTCACCCCGCGCAGTTTGAGGGGGAGGGTCGGGGAGGGGGCGCCCGCCCTTCGCGCCACATCCTCCACCGAGGACGAAGCCCCTACGCCGCCGCGCCGTCCACGGCGGTGAGCGCCGTCAGCGCGGCGGCACCCAGCGTCCATTCCAGCCAGAGCAAGCGGCGCAGCACCTTGCGCGGCGTCCACTCCTCGCCGTCCAGCTCCAGGCGGTGGGCGCGCGCGTCGTCCGGCAGCGTGGTCAGGCGGTCGACGACCAGCGCCATGGCGGTATCCAGGCGCGCCAGCGTCTTCTGCGGTACCTCGGCCATGGGCGTGGCGCCCAGGCGGCTGAGCGTCCACCACTGCGCGCGCGCCAGCTCCTCCAGCACCTGCCGCGCCGTCATCCCGCCGGGCGTCTCGGCATCCAGCAGCGCCTCGGGGCGGCGGCGGACGCGCGCGAGCAGCCGGGCGCGCAGGTCGCCCAGGCGCCGCACGCCGCGCTCCGCCTCGTCCTGCGCCAGCGCGGCCAGGTCTTCCGCAAAGAGCGCGTGCGTCTCGCCGGACGCGATGCGGGCGTCGGTCGCGAGCCACTCATCCACCGCGACCTCGATCTCCGCGTCGCGCGGGGGGACGGGGTCGCCGAGCGCGGACAGAAAGCGGAACCAGTCCGCCAGCCCGCGCTCGAAGGCGGCCACGGCGGCTTCCGGCGATCGACCGACGGCGGCGCAGCCGGGCAGGTTCAGCGCGTGCGCCATCACCGCCCCGTCCGCACCTTCCTCGAGCCCCACGCGGACGCGGGCCAGGTCGTCATCCATCCACCCCATCACGCCACCGCCGGCTCCAGCAGGGCCAGCGTGCCCGCGTCCGCGTCCAGCCGCGCGCGCACGCCCATCGGCAGCGTCCAGTTGTCGTCGATGTGACCGAAGGGAAAGCCGGTCGCGACGGGAATTCCCAGCCCGCCGAGCGCATCCCGCACCACGTCCATGGGGTCCGGCGCGCCGTTCAGCCGCGGCGCCTCCGTGATCCCGCCGACCGCGATCCCCGTCACGGCGGAGAGCACGCCCGCCAGCCGCAGGTGCGAGAGCATGCGGTCCAGGCGATAGGCGGGCTCGCCCACTTCTTCGATGAAGAGGATGGCGCCCTCCGGGCGGATGGCGTACGGCGTTCCCAGCGTCGCCGAGAGGAGCGACAGGTTGCCGCCCAGGAGCGGCCCCTCCGCCACGCCGCCGGTCACCGTCTCCGCGCGGCCGTCCGGCGGAAACGGCAGCACGCCCGCGGGTTCGGGCACCGTCAGCACGCGCACCAGCTCGTCCAGGGCAAAGGCGGGCATCTCCGGCGTGTGCGGATGCGGGCCGTGGAAGGCGACGACCCCCGCGCGGTGCGCCGCCAGGTGCAGCGCCGTGTTGTCGCTGAAGCCGATGAGCGCCTTCGGATGGCGGGCGAGCGCGTCCCAGTCCAGCCGGTCGACGATGCGCATGGTTCCGTATCCGCCGCGCAGCAGCCACACGGCGCCGATGGACGGATCGCGGAGGGCACCATTCAGGTCCGCGGCGCGTTCCCGGTCCGTGCCGGAGAGGTAGCCGTGGCGGCCGCGGCAGAAGTCGCCCGGCACCGGCTCCCAGCCGAGC
>DATABT010000957.1:0-14471 GCA_036259455.1 Longimicrobium sp.
GTTGGGCGGGCGCTTCTCATGGCGAGCCTACGACTGATCTCGGCCAATCAATACCGGTTCCTCCAGAAGGATTCAGCGGAATCGGGATCCACTCTCGCACTTTCGCACTTTCGCACTTCTCCCCATCATCCCCGCATGCCTGCATCGCCTCTGCCGGAAGACACCATCGCCGCCATCGCCACGCCGGCCGGGCGCGGCGCCGTGGCCCTGCTGCGCGTCTCCGGCCCCGGCGCGCGAGAGGTGCTGCGGCGGATCGCGCCGGGGGTAGACGGCATGGAGCCGCGGGTTCAGCGCCTGGCGGCGCTGCGGCATCCGTCGACGGGCGAGCTCCTGGACCGCGGGCTGGTGACGTACTTTGCCGCGCCGGCCAGCTACACCGGCGAGGATACGCTGGAGATCGCCACGCACGGCGGCGTGCTCACGCCGCAGCTGGTGCTGGACGCGCTGCTCGCCGCCGGCGCGCGCGCGGCGGAGCCCGGCGAGTTCACGCGCCGCGCGTACCTGAACGGCAAGCTGGACCTGCTGCAGGCCGAGGCCGTGGCCGACCTGATCGACGGGCGGTCGCGCGCGCTGCACCGCGCGGCCGTGCACCAGATGGAGCGCGGCCTCTCGCGCCGCGTGTCGGAGCTGCGCGACGCGGTGATCGGCACCGAGGCGCTCATCGCCTACTCCATCGACTTCCCCGAGGAGGACGAGCCGCCCGTGCCGCCGGAGCGCATCCAGGCTTCGGCCACCGACGTCATCTCCCGAATCGACGCGCTCCTGGCCACCGCGCCGGAGGGCGAGCTGCTGCGCGAGGGCGCGCTCACGGTCCTGGCCGGGCGACCCAACTCCGGCAAGTCGTCGCTGTTCAACGCGCTGCTGGGAACGGAGCGCGCCATCGTCACCGAAATCCCCGGCACCACGCGCGACGCCGTGGAGGCCCCCGCATCCGTCGACGGCTACCCGTTCCGCCTGGTGGACACCGCGGGCCTGCGCGAGACGGAGGACCGCGTGGAGGGGATCGGGATCGAGGTCGCGCGGCGCTACCTGGCCGCCGCGGACCTGGTGCTCTTCTGCATCGAGAGCGGCCGGGCGGTGGATGACGACGAGCGCGCGTTCATGGCGGACGTCGATCCGCATCGCCTGATCGTCG
This sequence comes from Longimicrobium sp., assembly GCA_036259455.1. Classification (GTDB taxonomy): domain Bacteria; phylum Gemmatimonadota; class Gemmatimonadetes; order Longimicrobiales; family Longimicrobiaceae; genus Longimicrobium. Next base: position 1,136 of record DATABT010000957.1, read on the forward strand.
TCCGCACCAAGTCCGACCGGCATGCCGGTGGATCGGGGGATGCGGACCGCGATGTCACTGTCACCGTATCAGCCGCGTCGGGGGCGGGGATGCCGGAGCTGCGGCGCGCGCTGCTGTCCCGCGCGTTCGGCGGGATCCTGGGCGAGCCGGGGGAGGCGCCCCTCGTCACGCGCGAGCGCCACGCCCGCGCCCTGCGCGCCGCCCGGGACGAGATCGCCGCCTTCCTCTCCGCAATGGACGACGCCGTGCCGATGGAGTTCGCCGCCACGCACCTGCGCGCGGCGGTCGGGGCGCTGGAGGACCTGGTCGGCGTCGTGAGCGTGGACGACGTGCTCGACCGCGTCTTCGGCACCTTCTGCGTCGGCAAGTAGCCGCGCCCCTGCCCCGCTCCACCTCCCGGCGCACGTCTTGTCGCACTTTGCGCAGGATGATCGTGATCTGATACCAGTACGCCTGTTTACCGCGCTCACACGGGATGGGCGCACGCGAAAATCGCGCGAAATTCGCGTTTGTCGCGTTTTGCCGCCCGGGACGATGCGATGGATTCGGGAATGCGGGATCGCGCGTTTATCGCGAACCTCGTACGCCGGTTTTCTTCGGAAGGTGTTCGGAAATCAGCGGGCGATGACGAACTCGCCCTCGTGGATACCGTCGGAGGAGAACGGGACGGGATCGACGGAAGAGACGCGGGCGCCGGGAGGGCCATCGGCGAGTTCCGCTTCCAGCCGGCGCAGCTGGTCATCCGTGCCGCGCGCGTGCACCGCCACGGAGCCGTCGGGGAGGTTGCGGACGGTGCCCGTGATCCCCAGACGAACGGCGAGGGAGCGGGCCCACCAGCGGAAACCCACTCCCTGCACCCGGCCGGTCACCCGATACCCGGCCTGCGCCACGCCGTCAGTATTCCTGGTGGCTGGGCGGACGCGACGTGGCGCCGGTCCGGCCCGTGCTGCCCCCCGTCGCCGACCCGGTGCGGCCGGCCGTGCGCGTGCCGCTCGCGGAGCCGGTGGACCCGTAGGTGCCGCCGCCGGAGCGGGTGCCGCCGCGGTCCGCGGGTTCGCCCCTGGATTCGCCGCTGGTGCCGCCCAGGAACGCGTCCATCAACGTGTTGACGAAGCCGGTGCTCTCCGAACCGGCCTGGTTCAGGAAGCCGCGGGCTCCCTGCGCCAGCCCGGCCGTGAGGCCCGCCATCAGCGCGTCGCGCAATTCACTGCGCGCCTGGCCGCGGCGCGTTTCGCCGAGGTCGTCGTCATCGCTCCGCGACGCCAGCAGAAAGCCGAGGGCAAAGGCCACGCCCAGGACCGGGAGCGGGTTGTCGCGCAGGCGGTCCAGCATGCCGCGCCGCTCCAGCGCCTCGTGCGTACGCTCGCGCACCGTGCTGGCGCGCTCGCGAACGGTGCCCGCCGCCTCGCTCACCCGCGGGCCCAGGTTGCCGGCCAGGTTGCGCACCGGCCCGCCCACCCGATCCGCCACGTCGCGCAACCGGCCGCCCATGCCGCTGCGCTCCTCGTGCCCGGCAAACTGCAGCCCCGAGTACTCGTCGGTGCCGCCGCTGTGCAGGCCGGTGTGGACTTCGGCGCTGCCCACCCCGCGGTCGCCCATCGAGGCCGAGCCCGAAGTGCCCGCGTTCAGCGACTCGGTGTCGCGTCGCGCGCCGCTCAGGCCAGGTCCCGGCGTGCCTGCTTGATCTCGCTCTGCAGCCATTGCTTGTCCTCCTTGAGGGTCTCCAGGGTGCGGGCAGGCGCCACGTCCTCGTTCTTGAGCTTCTTGAGGCTCGTCATTGCGAGAATGCCGCCCACGAGCAGGAACAGGACGCCCACCACCAGCGCGCCCAGCCAGTAGTTGTCCAGCGCGTCGCCCACGGCCACCACCAGAAAGGCGATGAGCACCGTGGCGCCCACCAGGGCCAGAATGCCGCCCACGGCCACCATGGCCGCGTCGCGGGCCACCGCCTTTACGTTGGACTTGAGCTCCGCCTTCGCGAGGTTCATCTCCTGGCGGACGAGCGTGGCGCTGTCCTGCGCCAGCTGCCGGAACAGGTCCCCCAGCGCGGGATCGGTGCCACCCGCGGCGCGGCCGTCGGCCGTGCGGTCGGGCGGGGTTACATGCAGCTCCGCCATGAGATCGATCCTCCCTTACAGGTTAGCGCAGGGCCTTGCCGGCCACGAACCCCACGCCCACCGCGAGGAGCAGCATGCTCAGGGGGCGGGTGGCGACCAGCCCGCCCAGCTCGCGCTGCAGCGTGGTGGCGTCGTTGTCGCGCAGGTACCGCGCGATGCTCTCCAGCGTGTCGGCGGCCGTGTGGCCATAGCTGTTGGCGCGCTCGCCCACGCCCTTCTTGGGAATGAGGCCCGCGACGGAATCCACCTTCTCGGCCACGGTCTCCAGCTGCTCGGCGGCCTGGTCCATCACCGTATCCACGCGGTCCTGCAGCTCGTCCAGCCCGCCCACGCGGTTGCCGCCCGCCAGCGTTTCGGTTCCCGTGCCGCCCGTCCCCGTCCCCGTCCCCGTCGTTCCCAATCCGCTGCCGGTGCCCGTTCCCGTGCCGGTGGAACCGGAAAGGCTGCTGCCGGTGGAGCCCAGCCCGCTCCCGGTTCCGCCGGTGGTTCCGCCACCCGCGGTTCCTGAGTTCCGCTCGTCCTGCATCTACCCCTCCCTGTTGCTGGTTCCCGAAGTTGGGAGCATGCCGGGGTGCAACAGGTATGCCAGGGGTGGAGTGCGAGAGTGCGGGAGTGCGGCAGTGCGAAAGTGAGGGTGATGGATGGACTTGGGCGCGCCTGGCCACAGCGGTGGACCTGCGAATGTTCCACGTGGAACATTCGGGATGCGGAACACTCCCCTGCGCCCGATGTACAGGAGCGCGCACCAGAACCCGCGTGCGCGCGAAGCCACTTTCGCACTTTCGCACTTTCACACTCTCGCACTGCTGTCCGTGGAAACGCGCTACGACGTGATCGTGATCGGCGGCGGGCACGCCGGCGTGGAGGCCGCCGCGGCGTCCGCGCGCATCGGGGCGCGCACGCTGCTGGTTACGCCCAACCTGGAAGGGATCGGGCAGATGAGCTGCAATCCCGCTATCGGGGGCGTGGCCAAGGGCACCGTGGTGCGCGAGGTAGACGCCCTCGGCGGGATCATGGGAACGGCGACGGACCGCGCCCGCATCCAGTTCCGCATGCTCAACCGCAGCAAGGGGCCGGCCGTCTGGGCTCCGCGCGCGCAGTGCGATCGCGGACTGTATCCCCGCGCCGCGCGAATGCTCCTGGAGCGCCTTCCCAACCTGCACTTCTTTCAGGGGATGGTGGGCGCGCTGGTGCTGGATGGCGGCCGTGCGGCGGGCGTATCCACCGAGTCCGGGTACACCTTCCACGCACCCTGCGTCGTCCTCACGGCGGGCACCTTTCTGCGCGGCCGCATTCACGTGGGCCTCTCCCCCGCCGTCCCCGCCGGGCGCGCGGGCGATCCGCCGTCCGTGCGCCTCGCCGAGCAGATGGAGGCGCTGGGGCTGGAGGTCGCGCGCTTCAAGACCGGCACCCCGCCCCGCATCGACGGGCGCTCGGTCGATTACTCGAAGACGGAGGTGCAGCCGGGGGAGAACCCGGAGTACCGCCTCTCCGTCTGGGAGCGCGGCCCTCTGCTGCCGCAGCTCCCCTGCTGGATCACGTGGACGGGCGAGCCGCTGCGCGACATCGTGCACGGCCACCTGCACGACTCCGCGCTGTACGGAGGGGAGATCAGCGGGCGCGGACCGCGCTACTGCCCGTCCATCGAGGACAAGATCGTCAAGTTCCCCGACGCGCCCCGTCACCAGATCTTTCTGGAACCGGAGGGGCTGGAGACGACGGAACTGTACGTGAACGGCCTCTCCACCTCGCTTCCCGGCGACGTGCAGATGCGGATGCTGCGGAGCATCCCGGGGCTGGAGAAGGTGCGGATGACCAGGGTGGGATACGCCATCGAGTACGACTACTATCCGCCCCACCAGCTGCGCCCCACACTGGAGTCCAGGGCGATGGACGGACTCTTTCTCGCCGGCCAGGTGAACGGGACCACGGGGTACGAAGAGGCCGCCGGGCAGGGGCTGCTCGCCGGCGCCAACGCCGCCTTCGCCGCGCTGGACCGCGAGCCGCTGGTGCTGGAGCGCGACCAGGCGTTCGTCGGCGTGCTGGTGGATGACCTGGTGACCAAGGGTACGGACGAGCCGTATCGCCTGTTCACCAGCCGCGCGGAGTTCCGGCTCACCCTGCGGCAGGACAACGCGCTGCAGCGCCTGGGCCCGCTGGCCGCGGAGCGCGGGCTGCTGACGGACGCGCAGCAGGCCACGCTGGAGGAGCGGATGCGGCTGGCGGAGGAGGTGGACCGCTGGCTGCGCGCGACGAACGCCTCTCCCGCGCAGGCAAACCCGGTGCTGGAGGCGGCGGGCTCGTCCCCGCTGCGCGAGCCTACACGGCTCTCCGTGCTGGTCAAGCGGCCCAACGTGCCGGTGCAGGCGCTGATCGACTCGGCCGGGGGTGCGCCACGGGCGGAGCCGCACCTGCTGGACGAGGTGCTGACGACGGCGGAGATGGAGCTTCGCTACGAGGGATATCTGGAGAAGGAGCGCGAGCGGGCGGAGGCGCTGCGCCGGCAGGCGGACTTTCCGCTCCCGGAGGTGCTTCCCTACCCCGAGCTCGCCTCGCTCTCGTACGAGGCGCGGCAGAAGCTGGACCGCATTCGCCCCGCGACGCTCGCGCAGGCGGCGCGCATTCCCGGCGTGAGCCCCAGCGACCTGCAGAACCTGGTGATGGAGGTGCGGAAGCGCCGCGACCGCGCCACCGCCGCGGCGACGGCGGAACCGGCCTGACTCGCCGGGCCGGAGCGGAATTCCGAAGCTGACCCGAAGAAAAGCGGCTCGCGAGGTTCGCGATAAACGCGCGATCTCGCATCGGGGAATCCACCGGGCCGTCCGGAGGGCCGAAACGCGCTGAATGCGATTTACGCGCGAATTCGTCCCGGACGACCCTCCGCCGGGTCCCCTTGACGGCGGGCGTAGCGTAGCAGATTATCACCGCTCATCCAGAGCTGATGCGCGGTGGATGTTCCACGTGGAACACTGCCGCGGCGGTACCTCGTTCCGCCGCCCTGCTCTCTTTCCGCGCGCGTACGCGCGCGCGTATATTCCGTGCCGGACCCCCCACCCCATCACACCCGCGTGAGGACGAGCGTGTCGCGCATCATCGCCATCGCAAACCAGAAGGGCGGCGTCGGCAAGACCACCACGGCCATCAACCTGGGCGCCTGTCTGGCGGTGGCCGAGAAAAAGACGCTCGTCATCGACATGGACCCGCAGGGCAACGCCACCAGTGGCCTGGGCGTGGACAAGGACGAGGTGGAGCGCTCCATCTACGACGTGCTCATCGACGGGATGGACGCGGGCGACGCCGTGATCCACGAGGTGCACTTCCCCTACCTCGACATCCTTCCCGCCACGCGCGACCTGGTGGGCGCCGAGGTGGAGCTGGTCAATCGCAAGGGGCGCGAGAACATCCTGCGCGAGGCGCTGGCCGGCCTGCGCGGCGAGTACGAATACGTGCTCATCGACTGCCCCCCGTCGCTCGGCCTGCTGACGCTGAACACCCTGGCCGCGGCCGACTCGGTGCTTATTCCCATCCAGTGCGAGTTCTACGCGCTGGAGGGGCTGTCGCAGCTGCTGAACACGGTGACCATCGTCCAGAAGAACCTGAACCCCCGGCTGCAGATCGAGGGGGTGCTGCTGACGATGTACGACGGGCGGCTGAACCTGTCGCGGCAGGTGGCGGACGAGGCCAAGGAGTACTTCGGGCCCAAGGTCTACCGCACCACCATCCCCCGCAACGTGCGCATCGCCGAGGCGCCCAGCTTCGGCAAGCCGATCGTGCTGTACGACGTGATCTCCGTTGGCGCCAAGAGCTACCTCTCGCTCGCCAAGGAGGTCATCGCGCGCAAGGGGCGCAAGTCGCCCGCGCCCACCACGGCGGACGACGCGGAGCCCACGGCGATGGCGGCGGGGGAGTAACCGATGGCCATGGCAAAGAAACCTCGCCTGGGCAAAGGGCTGAGCGCGCTGCTCGGCGAGTACACCGCCGAGTCCGCGGCCGCGCCCGGCGAGCCGGTGACCTCCGTCCCCACCTCGCGCATTACGCCGAACCCGTTCCAGCCGCGCCGGGAGTTCACTCCCGAGCAGCTGGCGGAGCTGGAGGAGTCCATCCGGCAGAACGGGTTGCTGCAGCCGCTGGTGGTTCGCCGTGCGCAGGAGGGGGCTGCGGACGGCGCGGACTGGGAGCTCGTCGCGGGAGAGCGGCGCTGGCGGGCGGTGCGCCGCCTGGGCTGGTCCGAGGTCCCCGTGGTGGTCCGCGAGCTGGACGACCGGGCCATGCTCGTGCTGGCCATCGTGGAAAACGTGCAGCGCGCGGACCTGTCGCCGCTGGAGGAGGCGACGGCGTACAAGCGGCTGATGGACGACTTCAACTTCACGCAGGCCGACGTGGCCGAGAGCGTGGGGCGTGACCGGTCCACCGTCGCCAACCTGCTGCGCCTGCTTTCCCTTCCCGCGTCCGTGCACCGGCTGCTGGACGAGGGCAAGCTGCTGATGGGCCACGCCCGCGCGCTGCTGGGGCTGGAGAACGAGCGGGAGATGGCGGACCTGGCGCGCCACGCGGCCGAGACGGGAATGACGGTTCGCGCCGTGGAGGAGCGCGTCCGCGACCGCCGCCCCGCCGCGAAGGCCAGGGATGCGGCGGCCGAGCCCGCGCGCGGCGACGCGCACCTGCGGCACCTGGAGGCGGAGCTGCAGCGTGCGTTCGGCACGCAGGTGCGCATTCGGGTGCAGGGGAACAGCGCCGGGCGCATCGAGATCCCGTTCCTGAACGCGGACGACTTCGACCGCGTGCTGGAGCTGATGCTGGGCTCGGAAGCAAGGAAGTAGTGCGAATGTGCGAAAGTGCGGGAGTGCGAAAGTGACTGCCTCCCGCACCGGACCACTTTCGCACTTTCGTACTCTCGCACTTTCGCACTCGTAGTTCAGATGGCGCGCGACGACCGGCAGATGACCTTCATCTGGATCCCGCACGGCCGCGATCCCGGCAGCACCCGCTCGTGGGAGCTGAGCTACCGGCGGGTCAAGGCCATGCTGGTGGGCGCCGGCGTGCTGCTGTTCGCCGTCCTGATGATGGCGGGATCGTGGCTGTGGCTGGCGGGGCAGGCGGCGCGCGTGCCCGGCCTGAGCGCCGAGGTGCGCGACCTGCGCCGGGACCGGGTGCGGATGCGCGAGCTGGCGCAGACGGTGGAGCACCTTTCCGCCGAGTACACCAAGGTGCGGGCGATGCTGGGGCCCGACAGCGCGTCGCTTCCCGCGGTGGAGACCGCGTCGCCGGCGGACACCGCGGCGGACGACTCCGCCGACGCGGAGGGCGATACAGCGGCGCGGCCGCGCTCTTCTCTTCCCCGCGGCTGGCCGCTGGCGGCGCGGGGGTACGTGACGCGGGGGCACCTGGCGCGCATCCGCGGCAGCCATCCGGGCATGGACATCGCGGTGGCGACCGGGTCGCAAATCCTGGCCGCCGGCGGCGGGACCGTGGCCGAGGTGGGCGAAGACAGCGTCTACGGCCGCTTCGTGCGCATTGCCCACCCGGGTGGGTACGAGTCGCTGTACGCGCACGCATCCACGCTGCTGGTGCGGCCTCACGAGCGGGTGCCGCAGGGGCGGGTGATCGCCCTCAGCGGGAACACCGGCGTCTCCACGGCGCCGCACCTGCACTTCGAGATCCGCAAGGATGGGCGGCCGGTGGACCCGGGCACCCTGATTCACAACCCGAACTGAAGACGAGATGCTGGGAGGGAAGAAGAACGCCAACGATCGCGCGGTCCCGCGCGGCGGGCCCAACGAGGCCTCCATGTCCCTGATCGGGCCGGGCATGAACATCGTGGGCGACCTGAGCACCGACGGCACCGTCCGGGTGGAGGGGCGCATCGAGGGCACGGTGCGCGCCGGCAAGGCGGTGGTCATCGGCAAGGGCGGCGAGGTGGTGGGCGACGTGCTGACCCAGGACGCGGTGGTCGGCGGGCGCGTCCGCGGCACCATCGTGGCCGAAAGCCGGCTGGAGCTGCAGTCCACCTGCGACATCGAAGGGCAGATCCGCGCCCGCTCGCAGCACCTGCAGCTGGAGGAGGGGTGCCGCTTCAACGGGCAGATCCAGATGCTGGACGGCGGCGAGTCCCTCGCCCTTCCCGCCCCCACCCTCGTTGAGAACTCCACACAACAGCAGGGGTTATCCACAGCTTGAACAGGCACGTCCAAGCCGTTGTCCATCAACGGCTTGGCTGTTTTCCACAGCGTTCGAACCCTTTTATCCACCCGAGTTCTCCACATTTTGTGGATACGACTCGCAACCGGTTGAAGGCGTGGACTTTCGCTCCCTGCTCGAGTACCTGGACGGCTACCTGCGCATCCGTGAGGTGCCGGATTACGCCAACGCGCTGAACGGTCTGCAGGTGGAGAGCGGCCGCGCGGAGGTGCGGAAGATCGCCGTTAGCGTCGACGCGGCGCAGTTCACCATCGACGCGGCCGTCCGCTCGGGCGCGGACCTGCTGCTGGTGCACCACGGCCTGTTCTGGGACGGAAACGTGCCGGTGACGGCCCGCCGCTACCGCCGGCTGAAGGCGCTGTTCGACGCCGACCTGCCGCTCTACGCCGCGCACCTGCCGCTGGACGTGCACCCCGAGGTCGGCAACAACGCGGTCCTGGCGCGCGAGCTGGGCGTGGAGGTCCGGGGGATGTTCGCGGATTACAAGGGGATGCCGCTGGGCGTGTGGGGCGAGCTCGACATCCGCCGCGAGGCGCTGTGCGCGCGGCTGGATGCGCTGCTGGGCGGGCGGGTGAAGATGGTGCCCGGCGGCCCCGAGCACGTGCGCACCGTGGGCGTGATCACCGGCGGCGCCGGCGGCGAGACGGCCACCGCGGCGGGGATGGGGCTGGACGCGTACGTCAGCGGCGAGGGCGCACACCACAATTTTTTCGACGCCGAGGAAGGCGGCATCAACCTGCTGCTGGGCGGCCACTACGCCACGGAGACGTTCGGCGTTCGCGCGCTCGCCAGGCACCTGGAGGAGAAGTTCGGCCTCAAATGGATCTTCATCGACCACCCGAGCGGCCTGTAATGTCGCTCGTCGGGTTGCGGCCGATCGGAAGGGGTGGCCTCGCGCGCCGCGAACGGTTGCGTTTACTTCAGGTTCCTCGCGGGCGCTCCCGCAGGATGACTCGATACACGGAAGTCTGGCACTAACCCTGTCGCAACCCTGCCCTCTCGCGAGCACGGCATTGTGAATGAGTATTACTAAACCACCGTTCACAAAATAGGGCTGGAGCTGATCTGCTGGGTCGCTCCCGCCCTGACGCTGTCCGCGTTGCAACGCTCGGCGAAGACGTCGCGCTGGACGACCTGTTCCCAGACATCGCGGACGGGGCTGGACCAGGCGAGATCGACGAGCGCGGGATCGAACTGCGTGCCGCTTCCCTCGCGCAGCGCCTCCAGCGCCCTGTCCACCGGCATGGCGTCGCGGTACTTGCGCGGCTGCGTCATGGCGTCGAACGCGTCCGCCAGCGCGATGATGCGCGCTTCCAGCGGGATGTCCAGATCGTGCAGCCCGTGCGGGTAGCCGCTGCCGTCCCAGCACTCGTGGTGTGTGCTGACGATCTGCGTGATCCCCGGGTGCTCGCGCTCCAGCGGCGTGAGGATGTGCGCGCTCTCGTGCGGGTGGTTCTTGATCTCCGCGCGCTGCTCCTTCGTAAGCGGCGTGCGCGAGTGCACGATGTGAAAGAAGCGGTCGTCGATCTTGCCCATGTCGTGCAGCAGGGCCGCGAGGCGCAGGGTGTGCAGCTCGTGGCCGCGCATTCCCACCGCCTCGGCCAGCGCGTAGCTGAGGTCCGCCACGCGGCGGCTGTGGCGCGCGGTCGCGGGGTCGCCGGCGTACAATGCGTTCAGCAGCAGGTCCACCATGCCGCGGTGCAGACGGCCCATCTCGCGCCGGCGCCGCGCGGCGTCCAGCATCCATCCCAGCCCGACCAGCCCGGCGGAAGCGGCCGCCACTCCCGCCAGGCGCCACCGCGCCTCCTCATCACTTCTCGACATCCGGCGTGACATTCCAGGGTTCCCGCGTACACGAAGGCTCCGCCGGCTCTGCACGGAGCAAGCCACGCCGGACGATCCTGGTCTTTGTCCGCGCGCCGGAGCCCGGCCGGGTAAAGACGCGCCTTGCCGCCGCGATCGGCGACGACGCGGCGGCTCGCATCTACCGGTCTCTCGCGGAGCACACGATGGCCGAGGTCCGCGCCTTCGCGGCGGAGGGCGTGGAGGTGCGCGTCCACTACGCCCCGGCGGACGCAGGCGATGGCGTGCGCGCGTGGCTCGGCGACGGCCCGGCGTACCTTCCGCAGGCGGATGGCGACCTGGGGATGCGGATGATGGACGCCTTCGCGCGCGCGTTCGCGGACGGCGCCGAGCGCGTGGTGATCGTGGGATCGGACCTGCCGCGGATCAGCGCTCCCCTGCTCCGCCGTGCCTTTCATGTGCTGGATGCGCATCCCGCCGTCATCGGCCCGGCGCGCGACGGGGGCTACTACCTGCTGGGGCTGCGGGAGATGGCCACCGGGATTTTCGACGGCATCGCGTGGAGCACGCCGCGGGTGCTGCGGGCGACGCTGGAGCGGTTCAGCGCCGCCGGGATCGGCCCCGCCATCCTGGAGGAGCTGGTGGACGTCGACACGGTGGATGACCTGCCGCCGGGGTGGCTGGACGCCGATCCGGAGGGCTAGAGCGAGGCCGGCTCCGCCCGGGCGGATTCCGGTTCCGGCGCATCGCCATCCTCGTCCCGCTGCCGGAGAAGCCGGACGGCGAGACCCAGCACGCCGATGGGCACCACGACGGCGGCCGTGGCGGCGAGCGAGGCCATGTGCGGTCGGTCCAGCGCGCGCAGGGCGAACTTCATCTTGCGGGTGAGCTCCGCGGCGCGCTCCAGGGCGTCCGGCGACGCGTGCGTGGGCACGCCCCAGTCGAAGTGCACCAGGCGCTCCAGGTACCCGCGCTCCACGCATCCCTCCAGGCTGAACACGTGGATGTCGCGCGTGTGCCGCCGCGCCAGCCGCAGGTCGCGCGCGAACTCCTCCCACGAGAGCGGCGGCGGCGGATCCAGCCCCTCCTCTACCCCGCCCCCAGTGACGCCCACGGCCACCGCGGGAAAGAACCGCGCGTAGAAGTCCAGGAATCCCGCCCCGTGCGGCCGCGCGAAGCTGGTGTACAGCATGGCGATCTCGCGGTCCACGCGCAGGTCGATCATCCCGGTGATGCGCTGCAGCACCTGCGTGCCCGCCTCGCGCTCCGTGTGGATGAACGGAAACACGTACGCGTCGACGGGATAGCCGTCGCCGTGGATGCGCCCGACCAGCGCCTGGTACATCGCGCGGTTCTGCGAGATGCAGCGAAAGATGCGCGGCAGGGCCCGCAGCAGCGCGAGCGGCCGCTGGCGCACCGCGCGCACCTCGTCGATGTTGGGCTCGATGTCGATGCCCACGCGCTCCCACCGCAGCCCGTGCGCACGCGTCCAGGCCAGGAAGTCGCCGTAGCGGGCCCACGCCTCGTCCGGGTTGTGGGCGTTGCACCAGTAGCCGCTCTCCTCCGGCAGCAGCAGCCACGCCGCCACCGGCACCCCCATCCGGTTCAGCCGCCGCACCACCTCCCCCCGCTCGCGGCTCAGGTCCACGAGCCCGATGGTGACGGTGGCCTTCAGCTGGAGGAGCAGCGGGATCAGGCGCTCGTCCTCGAACAGCCTGACGAGCTCCGGCCCCTGCAGCTCGCAGAAGAACGACAGCGTAGGCCAGCCGCCGCTGTCGCGCCTGGCCTTGCGGCGCTCGAAGTGGGGCCAGTGCAGACGGTCGAGAGCGTACACGATCGTTCGGTGCGGGGTGCGAGAGGTGCATCCGCGGATCAGGCAACGCCCGTGCCGGATCGACGCCGCTTACCGGGACGCCCGGTGCGCGTTCGGATCTGGTTCATCGCGGATTTCGTTGAACGGGTGCGGCGAGCCGTCATTCCGGGGGAGGCGCCCGCGGATCTCCGGCGGTGCAGGATCTCCAGCGCCGATCTACCCGCGCACGCTCGTGCTCCGCCCGCCGTCGCGGACTCGCTCCCCGGGCGGTGTGGCCGGGGGTGCGTGCGCGCGGCGGAACGGTGCGGGCGGGATCCCGCAGCTTCTCGGCCCACCAGGAGATGGTGCACCGGGTGCTCGGCCGCATCGAACATGGCGTCCACAGCGGATCCCATCCCGCGGCAGTGCCGCTCTGGTCGAAGGTACACACCTCGCACGCGTTCCACTCGGGGATGATGGACCCCATCCTCGAGCCCCCGGCCAAACTGAACGAACGGGTTGCCCCGTAAGCACTTACCACTTTCCACGCCACGGAACCCACACGGCCGGGCGGGGTTCATCAATGGCACCCTCCGCGGCTCGTTCACGATGTAACCCGCTGTCCCGGCCGTACTTCAGGGAACAGATCGTGCCTTTCCGCGGCCGGCAGACCGACGGCTGGCAGGCGCGGCGCGCATCGCCCTCTGGCGAAACGCCGCGTATCCGCTCGCACAAACGGCAGTACCGCATGACGAAGCACCCCCGCGCGCCCCTGTTCGCGGCCCTGTTGGGCCTCGCCACCGGCCTTGCATTCAGCAATGCCAGGGGGGAACGTGCAATCCTCTCGTACATTCCGACGGTAGAAGAACTTACGCCGTCGGTGCCGGAGGACCCCATGCCCGCGCTCACGCACGCGGGGATGGCGCTGGCCGTGCGCGAGGCGCAGGGGCACCTGGAGGCGGGCCGCCCCTGGGCCGCGTGGAAGGAGCTGCGCGAGTACGTGGAGGACCCCGCGGACGCGCCGGACGCGGTGGTGCTCACCGCGGCGCGCGCGGCGGCGGGGTGGGATGGATGGAGCCACGTCCGCCGCCTGCTGCAGGGGCGCGGCTGGCTGGCCGAGCGCTCGCGCGGCGAGGGGCTGTACCTGCTGGCGCGGGCCCACGAGGCGGGGCAGGACTGGTCCGCGGCGGCGGATGGCTACCGGCGCTACCTGGCGGTGGAGCGCGCGGAGCAGCACGCGGAGGCCGCCGCGCGCCTGGCCCGCGCCCTCGCGCGGAACGACGACACGCGCGGCGCGGCAGAGGCGTATGCGCGCGCGGCCAGGGAAGGCGGCGACGGGGCGGACTGGATGTACGCGCTGGAGGCGGAGGCCCGCGCCCGCGCGGGAGACGCGGACGCGGCGCGCGCGGCGTCCGTGCCCAGCGCC
>DATABT010000958.1:0-7099 GCA_036259455.1 Longimicrobium sp.
CCGGATCACCAGCACGGGTGAGTAGATTTCTCAGTCGGCGCCATGGGAATCCTGCACGGGCTGAGTTCGGTGCAGGCGCCTCCTTCGAAATGACGGTTCGGCGTCGGGTCTGTTTACCTGCAACAAAATCGACGAAGAACCAGAATAAAAACCATTGGCACGCAGAATCGCTGCTTGCCGGTCAGCAGAGGTTTCCCAGCAGCCGCTCGCCCCCGGGCCAGGGGCCGAAGCCCGCGTCGGTGTTGATGTGGCCCGCGCGTCCGGCGCGCACCAGCTCGCTCCCCCAGCAGCGGGCGAAGTGCTCCGCGCGGTCCATGGTGATGTACTCGTCGTCGTCGCTGGCGACGAGAATGCTGCGGAAGGGGAGCGGCCGCCGCGGCACGGGCGCGAAGTCGCGGACCTCGCGGGGCATGTCCGGGCGCTCCACGTCCGGCGGCGCGACCAGCAGCGCGCCCGCGATCGGCCGAGGGTGCGCGGCCGCCCAGTGCGCCACCGCGATGCATCCCAGGCTGTGCGCCACCAGCACCGGCGGCGCGGGCTCCGCGCCGATGGCCGCGTCGAGCGTGGCGATCCAGTCCCGGCGCCGCGGCGTATCCCAATCCCGCTGCTCCACGCCGTGAAAGCGATGCGGGTCGGAGCGTTCCCACAGCGTCTGCCAGTGCTCGGGCCCGGAGTTGGTCCAGCCGGGAATGATGAGCACGCGCGACTGAGTCGGCGTCACTTGCAAGCTTTGTAGTTACCCGCAGCTGAAGCCCCGTTCGGCGAGCAACGAGCCGGGACGGGGCTTCTGGCGTTTCGAGCCGTGGCTTCAGCCGCCCTCTCGCCCGTCGCTCACACCACGCCCAGCGGGCGGTGCGGCTCGGGGGGAAGCTCCACGCGGATGGGATCGCCCGGGCGCACGTCGCCGCTGGCCAGGACGACGGACATCACGCCGGCCTTGCGGACCAGGCTGCCGTCCGCGTCGTGGCCCAGGCACGCGGCCATCAGCCCCGGCTGAAACCGATCCAGCTGCACGCACGGGTTGCGCAGCCCCGTCACCTGCACCACGGCCTCGTCGCCCAGGTGCAGGCGCGTGCCGGCCGGGAGCGCGAGCAGGTTCACGCCGCGCGTGGTCACGTTCTCGCCCATCTCTCCGGCACAGACGTCGAAGCCGGCGGCGCGCAGCTCATCGTGCAGTTCGGCGTGGATCAGGTGCACCTGCCGAAGGTTGCGGGCGTTGGGATTGATCCGCACCCGCGACCTGTGCTTCACCGTCTCGCCAAGGTGCGCGTCGCCCTCCACGCCCAGCCCCTCGACCAGGCGGATGAACAGCTCGTTGGGCTTGCTGAACGAGTGGCGCCCGCTGCGGCTCACGGCCGTCACGGTGCCCTGCTTCGGGGGATCGGAATCCGTCATCGGGCGGGGGTGTGGGCAAGCATGGCGTTCGAGTCACTCGCGGCGCGCGCACGCATCCACTGCTCGCGTACCTCGCGGCCGGCCCGCCCGCCGATCAGGATGCGCACGCCGGAGGCGTGAAGGGTGATTCTGGTGTATCGCCAGAACGAGCCGCGCTCTTCGCAGTCGCCGACGGCCGTCCAGGGGATGAACAGCGGCGGGTGCCGGAAGCGGAACACGCGCGCCACGGACAGCCCGAACCCGTCGGCGTACAGGCTCACGTTCAGGCAGTTCCGGTAGCTCACCGGGAACAGCATCCTCTGCATCCCGCCCGTCACCCAGCGGCCGGCGGGCCGGCCTTCGCGCGCGGCGGGGCCGGCGGCGTAGGACGCGCCCAGCTCGTGCCATCCGCCCAGCACCGACAGCAGGCCGGTC
The DNA here is from genome assembly GCA_036259455.1 of Longimicrobium sp. GTDB lineage: Bacteria > Gemmatimonadota > Gemmatimonadetes > Longimicrobiales > Longimicrobiaceae > Longimicrobium. The sequence continues at coordinate 1,810 of DATABT010000958.1, forward strand.
ACGCCGAACCACATCAACGGAAAGAAGACCAGGAATCCCAGGACGATCAGCACGATGCCAAGGGGTCCCATCGGCTCTACGGCGGCAGTTTCGGGGCTCATCGGCGGCGCCTCCTGTGGTCGCGGGATCTGCCCTTCGATTGCTCGACGGCGGCCGGTGCGGGCTCGCCGGACATCAGCCGCTCGACGGCGTCCGGCTCGATGAAGTCGCCCTGCAGGTCCACGATGAGCGGAAGGCGGCGGCCGCGCAGGCGCAGCGTGTACCACGGCGCGTTGACGTGCATCCCCCGCCCGTTGGCGTACACGCCCTCGCTGCAGGCTGCCCGCACCACGTCGTCCGGCCGGACGGTCAGGCGAGGGCTGAGCGCGGCGACGGTGATGCGCAGCGCATCACCCGATTCGTCCGCTTCATCCGCTTCGATGCGCGTCACGTAGCACGGCAGGTACGCCAGGATGCCCGCGATGATGGCGAGTCCCGGCAGGCCGAACGCCAGGGCCAGCAGGATCCGGATCTGCAGGGGCTTGAGCACGCCCCCCTCCGCCGCGTCCAGACCGTAGCTCTGAAGCATGGTGCCGCCCAGCCAGACGAGCACCGCGCCAACCAGCAGCGACATCGGCAGAACGAACCAGATTTTCCAGCGCTGCCGCCCCGCGTCGAAGATCACGCGCATGACGAGCTTCCCCGTAAGGTGAATCGCATCCGGCGGGCCGAGGCTACTCCTGCGCTGCGAGGTAGGGCGCCATCTCCGCCTGCAGGCGCTCGACCAGCGACGGGTCCATGTACTCGTACTCGTCGGTGATGTGCAGGCAGACGAGACGGCATCCGGAGAGCGCGTCGGCGAACTTGCTCGCGCAGGCTGACGTGGCGCTTCTCCATCGCCACGACGAGGTCCGCCCAGCCCAGGGGCCCCGCGGTGACGCGGATGCGTGCGCCCCTCTCCGTGTCCGCGGACCGCACCTGGTGCCCGTCCACCCCGTCGAACAGTCGCTCCGCCATAGGGCTGCGCAGGCGATTACGACTGCAGACGAAGAGAATCTTCAAGAACTCGCTTCCGGGATTGCGGGAGCTGTTCGGCGAGGACCGCGCGGGCGCCCCCTCCGCTCGCTCCGGCTCGCGCCTCCCCCGAAAACCCCCTGGGGAGGTTGAACTGCGGTTATTCATCCTGAAGGGCCGGTCAGCGACTCAGGACGGCGGATCAAGGAGAGATGATACACGTTTGGCGAGGATCGCGGAATACGAAAAGACGGAGCCAGCGAGACGCTCGTCCCTCTGGCTCCGTTCACTCCGCTGACTCCGTGGGAGGGCCCACTCCGTTCCGCCTTACGCCTCGCCCATCATCAGGCCTTCGATGCTGTGGGCCTGGTGGATGGGCTCCAGCTCGTCGACCACGCGGCAGGTGAAGCGGCGGCGCAGGTCTTCGGGCATGGCGTCCCAGAATGCGCGGGTGAACTGCAGGTCGTGGCGCTCGGCGTTGCTGGCCGTGGGCGCGTCCACGCCCAGCACCAGCACCGGGCGCGACTTCCGGCTCTGGTTGGCGGTGCCGCGGTGGATGGTGAGCGCCGACCGGCAGCTGATGTCGCCCATCTTCGGAAACTTCCGCTGCGCCCGCTCTAGGTAGCGCGGATAGAACGACTTCGGTGGAAACATCTCGTGCTCGAAGTGCTCGGCGGTGTCCCACTGGGTACCGGGTGCGATCTCGAACGGACCCATGTCCTCCTCCACGTCCACGCACGTCAGGTTGAACGCGAGCGAGTTGAGGCGGCGTCCGATGGTCGTATCCTCCGGCGCGGGGAAGTCGCGGTGCCAGGGCTGGTCCTGCGCGCCCGGGCCGGGAACGTCGAAACCGATCTCCACGATCCTGTAGTCCGGCCCCAGCACGGCCTCGCAGACGGCGTGCACCCACGGGTGCGTCACCAGGTCGGTAAAACCCCGGATGTCTTCGGGGTGGATCTCCACGTAGTACCGCCTGGGCCCGCGGCCCACGGCGCCGCCGGGCCGCTCGAGCGCCTCCTGGAAGGCGACGTCGACGTCCTCGTGCAGCTGCGCCACCCACTCAAGGGTGAACGCGCCCTTGAGGCCGATGATGCCGTCGCCGTACAGCCCGCCCATGATGGCGGCGACGTCGTACCGCGGGTTCGGCGGCTCGGGCGCGGCGGCGGTCTCGGCGGGGGCTTCGGCCATCGTGGTCATGCGGTCCTCCTTCGGTGAAAGACGATGTCTCCGCGGGGGCACGCCGCGAGGCACGCCCCCTCCCTCTCGTCACCTCGCGACCTCCCCCCAAAACCCCTGGGGGTGGTTGGGTCACCGAGAGTTCGCGGCTCGGCGACGATGATCGAACGGCGCCCGCGGGGGCCCTCCCCCGGGGCCCTCCCCCGGCCCCGCCCCGCTCGTTCCTCGCGGAGAGGGGCAGAACTTCGGTTGCGCTCACGAACAGTATCGCTCACCCACGCCTCACCCGGGGTTGGGCGCGGGGTTGGGGGAGAGGTCGGCGGCCGTCGCCGAGGAACGAGCGAAAGACCCGCCGGCGGAGATGGCCCCGCGGGAACGCGTCGCCTGCCTACACCGCCGTCGGTTCCGGCTCCGCCTCGGCCGTCGCCATCTCCACGGACGCACCGGCCGTCGCGGAGCAGACGTACAGGCGCGGCGTCAGGCCCGTACGCGCCTCGTACGCGGCGCCCACGGTCTGCGCGAAGTCCCCGGCGTGGTCGCGGCGGACCAGGGCGACGGCGCATCCGCCAAAGCCCGCGCCCGTCATCCGCGCGCCGTGGCAGGCGGCGTGGGCCTGCGCCAGCTCCACCATCACGTCCAGCTCGTGGCGCGACACCTCGAAGTCGTCGCGCAGGCTGGCGTGGCTGGCGTTCATCAATCGACCCATCTCTTCCGCGTCGCCGCGCTGCAGGGCGTCGGCGGCGCCCAGGGTGCGCTCGTTCTCCGTGATCACGTGGCGCGCGCGGCGGGCGATCAGCGGCTCCATCTCGTGTGCGTGGGCCTCGAACGTCGCCAGGTCCACGTCGCGCAGGGCCAGGACGCCGAGCGCATCCGCCGCCATCTCGCAGTGCCTGCGGCGGTCGTTGTAGGCGCTGTCGACGAGGCCGCGGCGCGTGGAGGTGTCCAGGATGACGACGGCCGTGTCCGCGGGAACGGGAACGGAGCGCGTTTCCAGGGTGCGGCAGTCGATCAGCAGCGCATGGCCTTCCCGGCCGGACGCGCTGATCATCTGGTCCATGATGCCGCACTGCACGCCCACCCACTCGTTCTCCGCGCGCTGGGCCGCGAGCGCCATCTCCCGCGCCTCCCACCGCATGCCGCTGATGGCCGTGAAGGCCCGCGCCGCGGCCAGCTCCAGCGCCGCGCTGGACGAGAGCCCCGCGCCGATGGGCACGTCGCCGGCGGCCACGCCCTCCCAGCCGGGTAGGTCGCGGTTGCGCTTCTGCAGCACCCAGGCGACGGCCTGCACGTAGTCGATCCACTGCGCGCCGCTGCTGGCCAGGTGCGCCAGGTCGAACTCGCGCTCCTCGTGAAAGTCCAGCGAGCGGATCAGCACCTTGGAATCCGGCCGCGGGCGAAGGGCGATCCACACGGCGCGGTCGATGGCCATCGGCAGCACGAAGCCGTCGTTGTAGTCGGTGTGCTCGCCGATGAGGTTCACCCGGCCGGGGGCGCGCGCCACCAGCGCCGGCGCGCCGCCGAAGCGCTCCTCGAAGGCCTGCACCACGGCGCTCCGCGTGCCGTTGTCGCTCGTCATGCTCGTCTTGCCGGAAGAACGGTGGATCAGGATGTCCGGTGCGGGGCCCCTCCCCCCGTCCCCTCCCGCGCGTTCCTCGCGGCGAGGGGGAGTCGAGGGCGGGAAGGTCCTCGCGTCGCGGCGGGCGCCGCTCAGCGACCCTCCGCCTCCACACGATCGGCGTAGCCGTGCGGATGCGCGCTGTGCCAGGCCCACGCGCTCGCCACGATCTCGCGCAGGTCGCCGTGGCGCGGCGCCCATCCCAGCTCCGCGCGGATGCGGTCGCTGCTGGCCACCAGCACCGCGGGGTCGCCGGGGCGCCGCGGGCCGACCTGCGCGGGGATGGGCCGGCCGGTGACGGCGCGGCAGGTCTCGATCACCTCGCGCACGCTGAAGCCGCGGCCGTTGCCCAGGTTGTAGGTGCGGCTGCCGCGGTCCAGCGCGCGCAGCGCCCGCACGTGCGCGTCCGCCAGGTCCGCCACGTGGACGTAGTCGCGCACGCAGGTGCCGTCGGGCGTGTCGTAGTCGTCGCCGTAGATGACCACCTTCTCCCGCTTTCCCAGCGCGCACTCCAGGACGATGGGGATGAGGTGCGTCTCCGGCGCGTGGTCCTCGCCGATGTGGGGGGAGATGGCGCCCGCGGCGTTGAAGTAGCGCAGCGCGGCGTAGCGCATCCCGAAGCGGTCGTCCATCCAGCGGAGGATGCGCTCCAGGATGAACTTGCTCTCGCCGTACGGGCTTCCCGGCTCGATGCGCGCCTGCTCGTCGATGGGAATCCGCTCCGGCATGCCGAACAGGTTGGCGGTGGAGGAGAGGATGAAGCGCTTCACCCCGTGCTCCACCGCGCTTTCGAGGAGATTGAGGCCGTTGCGCAGGTTGTCGCTCAGGTACAGGAACGGCTGCTCCATCGACTCGCCCACCAGCGTCTGCGACGCGAAATGCAGGATGCCCTCCGGCCGGTGCTCCGACATCACCCGCTCGATGAGCGCGCGGTCCTCCAGCCGGCCCTCGATCAGTTCCGCTTGCGGATGAACGGCCGCGCGGTGGCCCTGCGACAGGTCGTCGAACACGACGACCTCGTCGCCGCCCTCCGCCATCTGGTGGACGATGGCGCTGCCGATGTATCCCGCCCCGCCCGTGACCAGCACCCTCATCGCCCCACTCCCGTCCTCATCTCGATTTCGTCCTCCGGACGGGGCTCGCCCGCCGCGTCGTCGTCCATCCGCACGCGCACGTCGTCGCCGTCCAGCACCAGCGGCACGGCCAGGAGCGCGCGGAATTCGTTGTATCCGGTGCGGCCAGGAAGGAAGGCGTGGAAGAAGAGCCACGGCTCGCCGTCCGGCCCCTGCGCCACCGACGGGTGCCCGGGCCCCCACCACTCCGCCGTCGATCGCAGCAGCGGCTCCGGCCGCTTGCGATACGGCCCCAGCGGCGCGTCCGCCACCGCCACGCCGATTCCGTAGCGCGCCGTGGAAAAGTCGTTCGCCGCGTAGAACGCGTAGTACCTGCCCCCGTGGCGCGCGACCCACACGCCCTCGATGAGATGTGCCTCCCACGGCTGGTCGT
>DATABT010000959.1:0-2972 GCA_036259455.1 Longimicrobium sp.
ATCGAAGCGGCGCTGGACCCACCCTGACAAGCCTGCCCCTCTCCGCGGGGAACGAGCGGGGAGGGGTCGGGGGGGAGTCGGGGGGCGGGTTGGGGGGAAGCCCCGAAACAGGGACCCTCAGCGCCGCCGCAGCGCCCGTCCCGGCCGCTCTCCGGTCGGCTGCGCGTTGCGCATCACGGGGACGCCGTTCACGATCACGTGGATGATGCCCACGCTGGTCTGCACCGGCTCCTCGAAGGTGCCGCGGTCGCACACGGTGGCGGGATCGAAGATGGTGAGGTCCGCGAACATCCCCTCCTTCACCACGCCGCGGTCGTCCAGCCCCACGCGCGCGGCGGGAAGCGAGGTGAACTTGCGGATGGCGTCCGGCAGCGTGATCACGTTGCGCTCGCGCACGTAGCGGCAGAGGATGCGCGGGAACGAGCCATACGCGCGCGGATGCGGCTTTCCCTGCACGGTGCTGTCCGCGGCGCGCGCGCCCGCGTCGATCCCCACCATGATCCACGGCTGGCGCATGGCGTACTCGATGTCTTCTTCCGACATGGAGAAGTAGATGGCCGACGTACCCGCCCTGTCCGCCAGCAGGATGTCGAAGAGCGCGTCCACCACCTCCTGCCCACGCGCCTCTGCCACCTGGTTCAGCCGCATCCCCTCGTACCGCCGCAGGCTGTCCACGCCCACGCCCGCGATCATCACCCCCTGCGGCCCGCCCGCGGACGCGCCGATGTTCCAGTCCGTGCCCCCCTCCGTCAGCTCCGCGCGAAGCCGCGCGCGGGTGGCGGGATCCGCGAGGCGCGCCAGCAGCGAGTCGTTTCCGCCCGCGTGCGCCCAGGTGGGGATGATGGCGTCCAGGCCCGTGCCACTGGCGGGGTACGGATACTGGTCCGCCGTCACGTCCACGCCGCGCGCGCGGGCGGCCTCGATGGCGGCCACCGCCTGCGGCATCTTTCCCCAGTTGGGGCGGCCGGACGCCTTGAGGTGGTGGATCTGCACCCACGTCCCCGCCTCTTCGCCAATGCGGATGGCCTCGTTCACCGCCTCTACCAGCCGGTCGCCTTCCGAGCGGATGTGCGACGCGTAGCCGCCGCCGTACCGCGCCGCCACCTTCGCCAGCTCGATGATCTCCTCCGCGCTTGCGTACGAGGCCGGTGCGTAGATCAGCCCGGACGAGAGCCCCATCGCCCCGTCCTCCATCGCCGCGGCCACCAGCGCGCGCATGGTGTCCATCTCGGCGGGGGTGGGCGCGCGGTCCACGTCGCCCATGGTGTAGCGCCGCACCGAGCCAACGGTGACGAAGGTGCCCAGGTTGATGGCGGGCCGCGCCGCCTCCAGCGCGCGGAAGTAGCCGTCCAGGTCGCGCCAGGGCACCGAGTCGCGCCCCAGCTCGCGCAGCGTGTTCTGGTTGACGGGGACCACGCTGGTCACCTCGCCCGTGATCTCGCTGGTGATTCCCTGCGTGATCTTGCTCATGGCGCGGCCGTCGCGCAGCAGCGGGTACTCCGAGTGCCCCAGCATGTCGATCCACCCCGGCGAGACGACCAGCCCCGTCGCGTCGATGGTGTCGCGCGCCTGCACCCCCGGCAGCAGCCCCACCGCCGCGATGCGGTCGCCGCGGATGGCCACGTCGCCGCGGTACCACGGGCTGCCGGTGCCGTCCACGATCATCCCGTTGCGCACCAGCAGGTCGTACGGCCCCTCCGCCGGCGCGGGAGAAGTGGACGGCTGGCTTCCGGTACACGCCACCGCGGTGACGCAGAGCGCGGTCAAAAGGAGCGGTCCGAGACGGAGCATCGGCGTCACCATGCAGGTGGAATGAGGAGAATGCCGCAGAACGCCGCCGTACCACCGCTGGCGCATTCTGGACGGAGTTGACGAATTCGGCTTGTGTGATGATAGTAGAGCGCCTTCGCGCCTCCCGAAACCCCGGCGAGTGGGATGCCGGTCTGGATGACGGCGCAGCACTGCATGCCCCCATCGCCCCGTTGCACCCGTGGACCCGAGGCACAATGCCCCGCCGTTGGTGTTCGTGAGCCATCACCGCACAGATACGTGGATCGCGAAGCAGATCGCACGCGTAGTTGAAGAGCGTGGGGCTTCGGTGTACCTCGCTGAAAAAGACGTACAACTCGGGGCGGACTTCGAGGAGCAGCTTCGGGACGCGTTGAACCGTGCCAGCGAACTGGTGGTGTTGCTCACGCCGTGGGCACTGGCCCGGCTCTACGTGTGGGCCGAGTTGGGGGTCGCGTGGGGACGGCGAATCCCGATCGTGGGGCTTCTGCTCGGCATCGAGGTCCACGAACTGCAGGGAATCCCAGAAATTCCGCTCCTGCTCAAACGGGCCGGGCTGCTGGAGTTGAACCAGATTGACCGCTATCTTGCACAACTGACCGTGCGGGTCGAGGCCTCAGCACACGCGAAGGAGTAGGGGATGGCGTTCAAAGTGTTCATCTCGCATTCGGGCAGCGACTCCGGATGGACGGAAGCCTTTGTGGCCTCGCTGCAGCAGCGTGGTGCCGAAGCGTGGCTGGACGTCGACACTCTCAAATTCGGCGAATCGAGTGCGAAGGAGCTCGAGTGCGCGCTCCGAAACAGCGACCTGTTCGTCGCTCTGATCGCCCCGGATAACCTTGAGCGTCCGAGGCTGTATTTCGAATTGGGAGCCGCCTTGGGAATGGGCAAGCGCGTTGTCGGAGTCGTACCGCATGGTTTTGATAAAGAGCAGCTGCCTGGGCCGCTTCGGCGTCGACCGCACCTCGTCAAGGCTTCTCCTGATCAGACTGCGCAGCGGGTGCTGGCTGCGGCTGCGTAGAGTCCGCAAGCCTGGAAGCGAAGCGGCCGCGAGGTGAGATCGCGGCCGCTGTGCTTTGGCCATGCCTTCACGCGCCCGCGGGCACGCCGCCGCCGGCCATGGTGCGGGCGTAGGAGAGGGCGCCGTGCACGGCGTCCGCCCGGGCGGGCTGAATGCGGTAGCG
>DATABT010000960.1:0-10167 GCA_036259455.1 Longimicrobium sp.
GTTCACCAACTGCTGGATACTGGTTTCCAGCACGAGCATGGGGCACCTCCCTTTCTGGTGATGGGGTTGGGTGCCTCATGCTCTTTTTCGACCACGATGTCAAGGAAACTATATGCTTCCAGATTTCTCAGTCGGCGCCACGGTTTTCTGCACCGGCGGCGATCACGCGGGCGCCTCCTTCGAAATGACAGCCGTGGCGCGAGCGACTTTCATCCGACAGCGTGCGCGCGGCGCCGAATGACTCAGGACCAATGCCTCCTTGTCCGGCTTCGGTGTGAGTGGAAAGAAGCTCTGGGCGAACGCGGAGCGAGAAAACGGGCCACCAGAACGGGTGAGTAGATTTCTCAGTCGGCGCCACGGTTTTCTGCACCGGCGGCGATCACGCAGGCGCCTCCTTCGAAATGACAGCCGCTGGGCGAGCGACTTTCGCTGTATTGGGCGCGCGCACCGCCGGGGTCAGCCGCGGTCGCGGGCGAAGCGCAGGTTCTGCACGCGCGGGGTGGAGAGGGAGAAGCCGGTGACGCGGCCGGCGGAATCGCGATCGAAGATCAGCAGCACGTACTCGTGGTCGCTGAACGCGTCGCGTCCGGCGGGGCGCAGCAGGGCCACGCGCCGGGGGCCGTGCCGCGGGATGACGCGCAGGCCGCTCCCCTCGCGTGCGAGCGTCCACGAGGTGCCCAACTCGCCGCTGGCGTACCGGCCCGTGTACGCGTCCAGCTCCGCCGTTGTGAGCCGGACGGCGGGCGCGGCGTGCAGCACCTCCGGCGTGCGGCGGCCGTCCCAGTGCTCCTCCAGCAATCCCGCGCCGCCGTCCGCGCCGCGGCGGAAGGCGATGGTGAGCGGCTGGCCCGCCACGCGAAAGCGGTCCTGCCCCAGCGGCTTGGTCTCGTGCCAGGTGATCCACTGCCGCACCTGCAGCCGCCCCTCGTGGAAACGCACAGGCCGCAGCGCGGGGATCTCGCGATTGACGTACAGCCCCGCGAGCCGCTCCAGCTCCGCGGCCGGCGGCGGGAGGACGGCGGCGGAGGGAGGCGTATCCTCCGCCTGCGCGATAGCGTCCGCGAGCACGATGTCCGTCACCGCCTCGGCCAGCGAGTTGGGCTCGGCCAGCTGGTACACGTTGCACTGCACCAGCACGGAGGTGCGCTGGTCCGGGTAGCGCATGAACTGCGAGCGGTATCCGCCCGCCAGCCCGCCGTGCCACTGTCGCCGCAGCCCGCGGTACGGCTCCGTGTGCAGCGCCATGGCGTAGGGAATGGTCTCGCCGCTGGCCAGGCGGCCCTCCTCCGTCATCATCCGGATCACCCGCGGCCCGCCGACGCGCGCGTCGTAGAAGTTGCGGTCCCACCGGGCCAGGTCCGGCGCGGTGACGGTGAAGCCCTCGCGGACCCCGATCGGCCGGAATCCACCGCCGTCACGCTGCGCGTAGCCCTGAACCAGGCGGGGCAGGGGCGTGCCGGGGGCCGGAGTGCCGGTGCTCATCATCCCCAGCGGCGTCCAGATGCGCTCGCGGGCGAACTCTCCCCACGGTTTTCCGGTGATGCGCTCCACCACCTCTTCCAGCATCCCGTATCCCGTGTCGTCGTACGCGTGGCGGGTTCCGGGCGGAAAGCTGAGCCCGCGCAGGGTGGAGGGATGCAGGTCGCGCCGCCCGGAAAGCCAGACGGCGTCCCAGTCGCGCAGGCCGCCGGTGTGGTGGATGAGGTGGCGCAGCGTGATGGGCGCGCCGTAGTCCGGAAGCTCCGGCAGGTGCCTGTGGACGGGATCGTCCAGCGACAGGCGCCCCTCCGCGGCGAGCAGCGCGACGCTGAAGGCCAGGAACTGCTTGGCCATCGACGCCCCGTCGAAGGCGCTGGAGGGGGTGAGCGGCGTTCTGGCGGCAATGTCGCCGTAGCCGTAGCCGCGCGAAAAGGCGATGTCGCCCGCACGCATCACGGTCACCACGCACCCGGGCCAGCCCGGCCGGTCGAAGCGCGCGAACACCGAGTCGATGCGCGCCCGCGTCCGCGCCGAGTCCGGACCGGTCAGCGGGTCGGGCGCCGGCGCGCGCGTTTGCGCGGCGAGCTGCGTGGCCGGCGTGCGTGCCGCCGCATCCGGCTCGCGATCCGCCGCGCCGCAGCCGGCCGCGAGCACGGCCGCGCATCCCAGGCGCACGCCGCGCCGGCCGAGCTGGAGCATTCTGTCGATGACGGGAAGGGAGGTGGATGGATCGCGGTCGCGTCCGTCATCCGCAATCGCCAGACCCGGCCCGCGGGCTTGGACAATCCACGTCGCCTCCCGTTATCATCCCCCCTCTCATGATTCTGGAGATGAACGGATGGATGCAGAGAAGGCGGCGGCCGTGGACGGGGTCATCCGCGGGCGGCGGACGGTGAAGGTGCTGGCGGACCAGGCGTTTCCGGCAGCAGGCATGCGGGAGACGGTGGAGGAGCTCGTCGCGGCGGCGGGGTGGGCGCCGTTCCACCGCGTGGCGGCGCGGGTGCACACCGAGGGCGGCGCGCTGACGTCCATCGTGCCGTGGCGCTTTTACCTGGTGGATGCGAATGGATGCCGCCGCCTGCGCGACGAGCTGCTCGCGCGCGGCGACAAGAGCAAGATTCCGCGGATGCTGGCCACGGCCGACGCGCTGGTGATGGCCACGTGGCTGCCGAACCCGCCCAAGGGACCGGTGACGGGGCTGTTCGAGGCCACGGAGGAGAACATGGAGCACGTGGCGGCCGCGGGCGCCGCCGTGCAGAACCTGCTGCTGGCGGCCACGGCGCGCGGCGTTTCCAACTACTGGTCGTCGGGCGGCGCGTTGCGGGGCGAGGAAGCGTTCCGGTGGATGGGGATTCCCGCCCGCGAGATCCCGCTGGGCGCCATCTTTCTCTTCCCCACCGACACGCGCGGCGCCGAGGTGAACCCCGGCAGCCACGCCGACCGCCGCGGCGCGCCGGCGGACTGGGCACGGTGGGTGGAGCTGGATTTCGGGGCGGATGCTACGGATGGGTAAAGCGGATGGGGTCCCATGGCGGGGATCGCCGCGCGCGCCACCACGGGTTGAAACCCGTGGCTGGAAATGCCATAAGCCCCACCCTGGGCTCGCGGAGCTCGCCCCGCCGAGGCTTCACCTGCTCGCGTGGGCCGGGTCCGTGACAGGTTATGTTATACCATCGTCATCGGCGCGCAGGTGCGTTCTTCGTGCGGTTTCTCGGACGGAGACTCCGCCTGAAGCAGGCGTGCGGGCTCAACGCCGAACACGGCGGCAAGGCGATCGATGGTGTCGATCTGCAGGTTTGCGCTGGCGCTTTCGATCTGCGCAACGCGCGGCTGCTTTACGCCGAGCATCTGCGCCAACTGCTGCTGCGTAAGGCCGCGCTGCATCCGCAACCGCAGGACGTTGCGGGCGACCACCAAGCGGCTTCCGAGTTCCTTCTCCACCCGCGCCAGCGCCGGGACTTCCTCTTCGATGGCGGCGAAAACATCGCTGGCCCTGGAACCTTTGCGGTCGAACATCACCCATTCTCCTCGAGAAAGCGCCTGCGGAGTTCCTCGACGGCATCGCATATTTCGTTCAGACGCCGCTTGCCCACGACGTCCCGCTTGGGCAGAACGCGGCAGATCCACGGTTCACGCGTCTCTTCGACATCGTGCCAGAACATGAAGAGCCGATAGCCCCCGCTCCCCACGTCGCGGATTTCTCCGACGCAGGTTTCATTGCGCAGGACCTTGATGACCTGCGTTTTCGTGGAGAGCTTCCAGCCGTTCTCCTCGACCTGATCCAGCAGGGCGCGCGGCCTGAACGGAAAGAAACGCTGGGCGAGCGCGGAGCGAGACAACGGGTCACCAGCACGGGTGAGCAGATTTCTCAGTCGGCGCCACGGGTTCCTGTACCGGCGGCGATCACGCGGGCGCCTCCTTCGAAATGACAGCCGCGGCGTGGGCTCGGGGTACGGCGCGAGAAAACTTTGCTGACTCTGCTAACTCTGCGTGAGCCCATCCAGGCGGGTCACGCGGAGGTCTGCAGCCACACGCCGAGCTGGTCCACGTCCATGGGGCGCGCGAAGAGGAAGCCCTGCGCGTCGCGGCAGCCAAGGCGCTGCAGGGCGGCGCGCTGGCCGGGCGTCTCCACCCCCTCGGCGGTGAGCGTGAGGTTCAGCGCCTCGGCCAGGGCGACGATGCTGCGCACGATGGCCTCGTCCGCGGGGCTGTCGCCGATGCGCTGGATGAACGAGCGGTCGATCTTCAGCCGGTCGAAGCCGAACTGGCGCAGGTAGCCCAGCGACGAGTATCCCGTCCCGAAGTCGTCCAGGCAGATGCCCACGCCGTGCTCGCGCAGCGCCGCCAGCACGGAAGCGGCGGTCTGGAAGTCCTCCACGAACGACGTCTCCGTCACCTCCACGATCAGCCGCCCCGGCGCCACGCCGCACTCGCCCAGCGTGCGCTGTACGTCCTGCACCACGCGCGGATGCACCACGTGCCGCCCGGAGAAGTTGATGCTCACGGGGACGCCGCGGAGCAGGGGATGATCCTCCCACGCCTGGAGCTGGCGCGTGGCGGCGCCCAGCACCCAGCGGTCCAGCTCCACGATGCTCCCCGTTGCCTCGGCCACGGGAAGGAAGGCCTGCGGGCCCAGCAGGCCGCGCTCGGGGTGGTTCCAGCGCACCAGCGCCTCCAGCCCCTGCAGCCGCCCGTCCGCCAGGCAGACGATGGGCTGGTAGCGCAGCGTAAGCTCTCCGCAGGCGATGGCGCGGCGCAGGTCCTTTTCCACCGCCAGCAGCGCCTCTTCGTGCGCCAGCACGCCGGGCTCGCTGAAGCCGTGGTGGCCCGCGCCCAGCGTCTTGGCGTGGTACATGGCGCGGTCGGCGACGGCCAGGATCCCCTCCGGCGTGTGCGCGCTGTTGCCCAGCGCCACGCCAATGCTGGCGGACGCGCTCATCTCCGCGTCGCCCACGTGCACGGGCTCGGCGAGAAGGCGCTGGATGCGCTGCACCACGCCCAGCGCGTCCTGCTCGCGCTCCACGCCGTGCAGCAGCGCCGCGAACTCGTCGCCGCCGATGCGCGCCACCAGGTCCGTCGGCCGGACGGAGGCGGCCAGGCGCTCGCCCACCACGCCGAGAAAGGCGTCGCCGGCGGCGTGGCCCAGGCGGTCGTTGACGGCCTTGAAGCGGTCCAGGTCCACGAAGAGCACGGCGAAGCCGCCGCCCGGCGTTTCCCCGCGTGCCTCGCACGCCTCGCCCAGCGCGCGCAGAAAGGCGGCGCGGTTCGGCAATCCGGTGAGCGCGTCGCGGTCGGCGTCCGCCGGGTCGCTGGCCGCGGCGCCCCGGGCGCTCAGGTCCTCGCTCCACGTCACCAGCCCCACGGGCCGGTCGTCATCCGCCACGACGACGTCGGACCACAGGCGCACGGGAAAGTGGGTGCCGTCGCGGCGGACGTTCATCCGCTCCCGCATCCACCGGCGCACGGCGCGCGTGGGGACGGCGGTGTCGGCGTTCCACAGCTCCGGGGGCGCCAGCGTGCGCGCGGGGCGGCCGTACAGCTCCTCCACCGCGTAGCCGTGCATCTGCGCCTCCGCGGGGTTGGTGAAGACGATGCGGCCCTCCGCGTCGGTGATGGTGACGCCCAGGTCCACCGTCTCCAGCGCACGCTCCAGCAGCGCCAGCCGCTCCTCCGCGCCGCGCAGCGCCTCGCTGGCGCGCCACAGGCGTAGCTCCGCCAGCGCGGCGTACGCCAGGCTCTCCAGGGCGGCCGTGTCGCCGCGCGACCAGGCGCGGGGGGACACGGCCAGCAGGGTGCCCAGCGGCTCGCCGTCCGCCAGCGCCAGGGGCACGATGGCGAACGCGCCCTCGGGGAACACGGCGCCCGGCCCCTCGTCCGGGCGGCTGAGCACGCGCGCGACCCCCGGCGTGCCCACGCGCAGCGCGCCGCGGTGGTGCAGGATGAGGCCCAGCAGCACCTGCCGCAGCTCGGGCGCGCCGGCGCTGTGCAGGGGCGCCTCGGGCGATTCGGGGACGATGGCCGCCGCGCCCAGCTGCAGCCGCGCGACGGCGTCGGCGGCCAGGCGGTGCAGGATCTCTCGCTCGGCGATGGGCGCCGGGGACGGAGGTTCGAGGGTGTGGGAGGGCGTGCGCATGGACAGCACCTGTTCGGTAACCCGACCGGCATGGCCGCATGGGGGCGGCGGTAGCCTCGTGGCTTTGCGTCCCCGCCTTTCGACGGGTTTGCCGTTGTCGTAGGTGCCCGGCGCGGGTAAGGCGGTCGGGCGGTCCCCGGCTCTCTCTCAGGGCATTCTGGCCCCGCACGGTTCGCGCCGCAAGGAGTATTCCCGCGCGTCCGGCCTGTTCGGGTCTGTCGAGGGTTCGTGGGGCGGACGGCGTGGGCGGGAGGGGTGGATACGACGGGCGGGGTGCGTTGACAGGTTGCGCGGCAACGGGTTAGACTTGCCGCGCATGGGGAGTCGCGTCCCTGGAACGGCAGGCGCAGCGGTGGATGATTCCACCCGCGCCCGCCCGTCATCGACCCGGAGGGGGAGATGGAGATCCGGGGCCGCGACTCCCTTTTTTGTTGCTCATCGCGGATTTCGTTGCAACGCACCGTGGTCCACACGGCAGGCATTGTCATTCCGGGGGAGGCTGGATCCGCGCCGGTGCCGGATCTTCAGCGCCGACCGAGGAATCTGCTCGCCCATGCTCGCGGCTCGCGTCCGGTCACGGAGCCGCCCGGTCCGTACGCCGCACATGAGTGCGTGCATGGCTGAAAACCGCCCGGCCGGGATCCGGCACGGAGGCTGGCCAACAGTACCGGAGAGTAGATTTCTCGGTCGGCGCCGCAGAAATCCCGCACTGGCAGTGATCGCGCGGGCGCCTCCTTCGAAACGACAGCGGCGCGGTTCGCGTGCGACTGAATCGTCCACTTCACCCGTTCACCCCTTCACAGGCAGGTGCACCATGGACCAGAACGCGCGCCGCTGAGCGCCGCCTCCCGGGGCGTGCGCCGGCGGAGACGATCATCCATCGACCGAAACGGAACACGACGCCCAGGAGATACCATGAGCACCACGGGAAGATATTTCGTCCGCGACCCTCGATCCGGCCGCACGTTCTGCGTGGAACCCATCAACCGCCGTGACCAGAAGCTGGACGACAAGCTGTGGACCAACGGCGGCATCGACGACGTCCGCGGCGGCTCCGTGCGCGACGAGGACAGCATCATCACGCCGGAGAACGGCTTCACGGGCATCACCTACCTTCCGCCCGGCACCAGCCCCGATTCCTTCATCGAGATGCTGGTGAGGGGCAGCCGCCCGGCCGGCCAGGGCTGAAGCACGCAACCGGCGCCGCGGAGATCATCCCGCGGCGCCGGTCTTCATCCTTTCACCGCAGCATCGTCCCGGCGAACGCCGGAGTCTCAGGCCGCCGGGACGGGCGCGTAGCGCAGGAGCACGCACCCCGTCTGCAGGGTCCTGGCTTCCAGCAGCCGCATCGCCGTACGGTCCGTCCCGGGCTCGAAGAGCTTCCGCGTCACGCGCTCAGCGGCCTTCCCGCTCCGTCGCCAGCCGGCGCTGCAGCTGCTGGCGCGCCGCGGCCGCGTACCGCCTGCACCCGTTCGGGTCGATGAGCCCCTCCGGCCCACGCGCGAGCCGCTCCCAGAGGGACGACGCGCCGGGGTGCGGGGTGACCAGGATGTCGCAGGGAAGCGACTCCAGGGTCCGGTAGCCACGCTCGAAGTCCGCCAGGGCGGAGGGGTACGCGCGGCTGTCCGAGTAGCGGAAGCCGTCCGCGGAGATCGGGGTCTGGCTGTCCGCGTAGACGAAGTCCACGCACCCCGTCTCGTCGCAGGACCGCCACGTCCACGTGGTTCCGCCCGGGGTGTGGCCCGCGGTCAGGTGCGCCGTGACGGCGATGGGGCCCACGCGCAGCGTCTCCCCGTCCGCGAAGCGCCGCACGTTCCGCACGGGGGGAAAATCGAGCAGCGCGCCGTGCTGCGGATCGTCCCGGCCCGAGTTGCCCCGCTCCAGCACGGGCGCGCTGGGCGCGCTCGCGGCGACCTGCGCGCCGGACGCCCGCTGCAGCGCCGCGATGCCGCCGGAGTGGTCGAAGTGCGCGTGCGAGTTGAGGATGAGGCGGATGTCGCCGGGGTCGAACCCGAGCGTCCGGATGTTCTCCAGGATCAGCGGCGCGGAATCCGGGAGCCCGCCGTCGATGAGCACGTGCCCCTGGGGGGAGGTGATCAGCAGCGCGGCCAGCCCGTGCGTGCCCACGTAGTACGTGCTGCCGTGAAGGCGGACCGGCGCCCGGGGTTCGTTCCACCCGGCGCAGCTCGAACACGCCGACGCCGGATACGCCCGGGTGAGCGGGTCGCCGGTCGGCGCCGCCGCGACGGTGTTCGCCCAGTGGGCGAAGATGGCGCGGGTGATCTGCGCGACGGAGCGCTCCGCCGCCCGCACGTCGACCCGCGTGTCGCGTACGAACACGGCCAGGGCCAGGTGTCCGCGGCCGCCGGGGAGCGTGATGATCCCGACGTCGTTCACCGCCGAGGCGCCGGGGTCCCCGCGCCGCATCCACGTGCCGGTCTTGTGGGCCACCGGCGTCCGCGGCGGCACGCCGGCCAGGACGCGGCCGCCGGGATTGCGCGACGCCGTCATCCAGCCGAGCAGGCGCCGCGTCTCCGCGGGACCGATCAAGCGTCCGCTCCACAGCGCCGCCAGCAGGTCCGTGATGGCTTGCGGCGAGGCGGTGTCGCGTGTGTCGGAGCGCTCCGTGGGCGCGCTCAGCCGGGAGTAGTCCCGGTCCAGGCGGATCCCCGCGAATCCCGTCCGCCGCAGCCCGGCCGTGACCGAGTCCGGGCCGCCCACCAGGTGCAGCAGCTCGTTCGCCGCGGTGTTGTCGCTGTCCGAGACCGCCGCCTCCAGCAGCTCCGCCACCGTTACGCGGGTGCCGGCCGACACGCGCCGGCGGAACGCGTTGGCGCCCCACGCAAGGCGGGACGGGTCCAGCCGCACGGTGTCGCCCAGGCGGATGCGGCCGCGCTCCACCTGCCGCAGCACGTGCACGGCCAGGGGCAGCTTGGCCACGCTCGCCAAGAAGAACGGCTCCCCGGCGCGCGCGGAGAACGTCTCGCCACTCTCCAGGTGCCGGACGTGCACGCCGATCACGCCGCCCGTCTGCCGCTCGGCCAGACGCACGGCGGCGCGGAGGGCGCCGGTGTCGGCGGCGGCCACGGCGGGCGGCGCCTCCCGAGTGCCGGGGAGGTGCCGGTGCGCCAGCGGAAGCGACAACGCGAGCAGGACGGGGATGAGTGCCGGTTTCATGGGGCGGTCCCAGACTGGTGATGAGATACGAAACGATTCGTAGACGAAAGTACGATGGTTTTCGTAGTTGTCAACCCGGCCCTCTCCGGCGTCGTATGATCCTGCCGGAACGCCCCGTGCGAGCACGGGATCTTTCGTCCACGAACGGTTTCGTATATAGTTCCGGGTACGCTGGCGCCGGAGAACCCCGTCCCCGACTCGTGCATCATGTCCCGCACCCCGCCGCTGCCCACCGAAGGCGAGCTTCGCCTGCTCCGCGTCCTGTGGGACCGCGGCCCCAGCACCGTGCGCGAGGTGCACGAGTCGCTGGGGGCGGAAGGCGAGATCGGCTACACCACCGTGCTCAAGGTCCTGCAGATCATGCACGGCAAGGGGCTGGTGATCCGGGACGAGAGCACGCGCACGCACATCTACGCCGCGGCGGTTCCGCCGGAGACGACGCAGCGGCTGCTGGTGGCGGACCTGATCGACCGGGCGTTCGGCGGGTCCGCGCACCGCCTGGTGATGCAGGCGCTGGCGCCGCGGGCGGCCAGCCGCGGCGAGCTGGACCAGATCCGCGGCCTGCTCGACGAGCTGGAGCGGCGGGAGGTGGGACCGTGAGCGGGCGGATGGCGGAGGCGGTGGGCTGGGCGCTGGTCCACTCGCTCTGGCAGCTGGCGCTGCTGGGCGTGGCGCTGCGGGTGGCGCTGCGGATGCTGCGCGGCGCGCCCTCCACGCACCGCTACGCGCTGGCCTGCGCCACGCTCGTCGCCAGCATCAGCGCCAGCGTGGCGCAGGCCAGCGCGTAGCGGTGCGTGGAGGGCGCGCCGCGCAGCATCCGCAGCGCCACCCGCAGCGCCACGCCCAGCAGCGCCAGCTGCCAGAGCGAGTGGACCAGC
>DATABT010000961.1:0-17702 GCA_036259455.1 Longimicrobium sp.
CGACGACCTGGTGCTGCGTGGCGGCACCCGCGCCAGCGACTACGCGGCGCACCTGCTGGAGATCGCCCGCTCGCACAGGGGGCCGCGGATGGCCCGCACCGCGCTGGTGAGCATGGCCCGCCCGTCGCAGCCGCGACTCCAGCTGCGAAGGGCGCGCCATGCTCACCAGCGCGGCCCTGGCCAAGCGGGGCCCGCGGTGCGTGCGGGCGATCTCCAGCAGGTGCGCGGCGTAGTCGCTGGCGCGGGTGCCGGCGCGCAGCACCAGGTCGTCGCAGGCGCGCTCGCGCTCCACGCGCAGCCGCCTGGCCGCGTACCACACGGCCGGGTGCCACCAGAAGAGCACGCACGCCACCTGCGCCAGCGCCTGCGTAAGCGTGTCGAACCGCTTTACGTGCGCCAGCTCGTGGGCCAGCACCGCGTGCCGCCGCTCGTCGGGCCACTCGTCCGCGCTCGCGGGAAGGACCACGGAGGGCCAGAGCAGGCCGCCCGTCGCGGGCATCACGGCGCCGCGCGCGCGCAGCAGCAGCACGGGACGGCGCAGCCCCAGCCGCTCGGCCGCGTCGTGAACCGTGCGCAGCCACTCGGGGTCGCGCACCACCTGCGCGCGCTTGCCCAGCCGCGCCACCCCCCAGAAGCCCAGCGCCAGCCAGAGCAGCCCCGCGATCACACCGGCGGCGGCGACGCGCACGGCGGTGTGCGGCAGCCACGCGGCGCGGTTCGCCGCCGCATCGGCAGTCGGAGGGGGCGCGGCGGGCACGGCCGGCGCGGAAGCCGGCATCTTCTCCAGCTCGGCCACGGCCTGTGCGTTCGTCGCCGCCGGCGCCGGGGCGGTGACGGCGGGGGTGGACGGCGCGGGAAGGACCGGCACCTCCCACGCGGGGAGGACGGCGGCGAAGAAGGGGAGCGCGAGCACGCCCGCCACGCCCACGCACCACACCATGTGGCGCACGGCGGCGGACGAGCGCCACAGCGCCGCGGCGGCCAGGGCGGTGACCAGCAGGATGAGCGTGGCCTTGAGCGCCAGCTGGGCCAGCAGCGGGAGCCACTCCGCTCCCGGAAGGAACGCCGCGTTCATCGCCCCGCCTCCCGCGCCTGCTGGATCATCCGCTCGAACGCGTCCAGCTCCTCGTCCGACGGCCGCTCGTCAGCCGAGTCCAGCAGCGCGGCCATCGCCGCCGCCGTGGAGCCGGCGAAAAAAGTCTGCACCACGTTGCGCATGGCCGACTCGCGCACGTCCTCGTGCTTGACCGTGGGAGAGTACACGTGGCGAATGCCGTCCTGCGCGTGCTCCAGGTGCCCCTTTTCCTCCAGGATCTTGAGCATGGCGCGCACGGCGGAGTAGCTGGGCGGATCGGGAAGCTCGCCGCGGACTTCCGAGGCGGTGGCGCAGCCCAGGCGGTAGACCACTTCCATGATCTGCCGCTCGCGCCGGCCGAGGTCGAGGGGAGGACTGGCTTGCATGTGAATCGGCTTCCGGGGATTCGATGTGCTAGTGGACTAGCACGTGCTAGTGTACTAGCAGGCCGTTCCCCCGTCAAGAGTTTTGTTCGCCATGGATAAGATGTCCGCGGAAGGGTTCTTCGGCAGCCTCCGGAGCCCGCTTCTGCCGTTTCCTGGAATCCGCCGTGCCCTCCGGCGCGGTGATTGAACACAGAGTACGCGGAACGGAAGGAGTTCGCAGAGAAGGACGTCCTCCTCCTCCGCGAACTCGTTTTTCTACTCCGCGCGCTCCGCGTCGAATCGTTCCTCCCGTTCCGCGCGGGAGATCGCGGACACGGGGATTCGTTCCCGCCCGCGCCCTCGTGGGACGTTCAGCGGTCGGGGTACATCGCCAGCACCGAGGCGATGCCGTCGAACAGGTTGCGGTAGATGAAGGACTCGGCGGGATTCGCCTGGTTGGTGTGGCGCACGATGGTCACGTCCACCACGGGGCAGTGGTACGCGGCGGTCCCCCAGAACCCGGTGTGCCCCCAGCACTCCCGCCCGCCGATGATCCTGCGCTGCAGCGCCATGGCGTAGGGCCCGCCGGGCGCCTCCACGCTCGGGGGCGGGACGGCGAGCATCGTCCGCAGGGTCTCCGCGCGCTCGAACACCTCGCCGCGCAGCAGCGCGCGGTAGAAGCGCGCCAGGTCCTCGGCCGTGGAGACCAGGCCGCCGCCGCCGTACAGGTCGAACGACGGATCCCATCCCCCCGTGTCGATGTCGCCGAAGTACGCGTGGGAGCGCTCCCGGGCCGCGGGCGGGACGGAGTCCAGCGTCTCCAGGTACGTCTCGTCCAGCCCCAGCCGGTCGAAGTCCAGCAGCGACCGGAACGCCTGCCCCAGCGGCTGCCCGGTGAGCCGCTCGACCATCTCCCCCAGCAGGACGTATCCCGTGTCGGAGTAGTGGTAGCCGGCACCGGGGGCGAACCGCGGCTCGCCCCACTCCATCGCGCCGCGCACCTGCTCCCTGCGCGTCCACCGGTGTGTGGGGTCGCCGAACACGGCCGCGAAGTACCGCTCGTCCGTCGCGTAATCGTGGATGCCGCTGGTGTGCGTGAGGAGGTGGCGCACGGTGATGGAATCCACCGCGTACCCGTCGCCCCGCAGCAGCGCCGCGTACTCCGCGGAAAGGTGGCGGGTGATGGGATCATCCAGCCCGATGCGCCCCTGCTCGCGCAGCCGCAGTACGCTGGCGGCCACGAACGTCTTGGTCACGCTGGCCACGCGGAATCCGTGGTGCGGCTCCAGCCGCCGCCCCGACGCACGGTCGAACACGCCCGCGGCCAGGGTGGCGTCCACCTCCCACGCGGGTGCGTGCACGTGCAGCAGCTCGCCGGGCAGACTGGGATTCTCCGCCACCTCCGCGTTCAGGATGCGCTGAAGCTCCTCTACGGGCGACTGGGCGCGAGCCGCGCCGGGAATGGCCGCCAGCGCGGACGCCAGGAACAGGACGCGCGACAGCCGGCGGGTTCGGGATCCCGACATCCTCATCTCCTGGTTCGTTTTCGGGGCTTTCGGAGAACGGTTGGATGCGGTACGCCGGCCGGTGGCTGGATGTTTCGGGAGACTGGCACATCCCGGCGCATCGGCTGCATATTGCCCGCATCCATCCCTCGCCGGACAGATCGCACATCCCGAGGTCACCATGAAGCTGCGCAACGCGCTCCTGCTCGTCCCGCTCCTGGCCGCGCCGCTGGCCGCGCAGTTGGCCGCGCAGGAGCCGGAAGACCCCTTCCAGTGGCTGGAAGAGGTGGAGGGCACCCGCTCGCTGGAGTGGGTGCGTGCCCACAACCAGGCCACCATGGCCGAGCTGGAAGCCCACCCCGCCTACCACGACGTCTACGAGCGCTCGCTGCAGATCCTCAACTCGCGCGAGCGCATCGCCATGCCCGACATTCGCGGGCAATGGATCTACAACTTCTGGCAGGACGAGCAGAAGCCGCGCGGCGTGTGGCGGCGGACGCGCTGGGAAAGCTACCTGAGCGCCGACCCGGAATGGGAGACGGTGCTGGACGTGGATTCGCTCGCCCGGGCGGAGTCGGTGCCGTGGTCGTGGAGCGGCGCCACCTGCCTGCAGCCGGAGGAGCGGATGTGCCTGGTCCGCCTTTCCCGCGGCGGAGCGGACGCCGTGCAGGTGCGCGAGTTCGACACCGCGCAGAAGCGCTTCGTGGCCGACGGCTTCTTTCTCCCCGAGGGCAAGCAGAGCGTCGCCTGGCGCGACGCCAACACCCTGCTGGTGGCGCGCGACTTCGGCGAGGGGACCATGACGACGTCGGGCTACGCGCGCACCGTCCGCCTGTGGCGCCGCGGCACGCCCCTGGAGTCTGCCACCACTCTCATGGAGGTGCCGGCGACGGACATGGGCGTGTGGGCGGGCTCCATCACCACGGCGGACCGGACCATCAACGCCGTGTGGCACCGGCCCAGCTTCTTCGAGGGGAGCGTGCACGTGCTGCAGGGCGACCGGCTGGTGAAGCTTGACCTGCCGCTGGACGCGGATCCATACCTGGTGCGCGACCAGATGGCCGTCTACCTGCGCTCGCCCTGGCAGGTGGGCGGCCGCACGCTGGCCGCCGGGACGCTGGTGGCGATGCCGCTGGACCGCTTCATGGCGGGCGAGCGCGACTTCCAGGTGGTGGCGGAGCCGGGCGAGCGGTCGACCATCCAGGGCGTCTCCGCCACGCGCGACTACCTGCTGGTGAGCATGCTGAACAACGTGCGCGGCGAGCTGCGCCGCTACGCCCTGCGCGACGGCCGCTGGAGGGGCGAGACGGTGCCCGCGCCGGAACTCGGCAGCGTGGACGTGCGGGAGACGTCGCCGGAGGACAACCGCTACTTCTTCACCTACGCCAGCTTCACCCAGCCGACCACGCTGTACCTGGCGGACGAGGGCGGCGTGCGCGAGGTGCGGCGGCTGCCCGAGATGTTCAACGCGCAGGGGCTGGTGGTGGAGCAGTTCGAGGCCACGTCGAAGGACGGCACGCGCATCCCCTACTTCGTCGTCCGCCGGCGGGACGCGCGGATGAACGGGGAGAACCCCACGCTGCTGTACGCGTACGGCGGCTTCGAGTCCGCGGAGACGCCGGCCTACAGCGCCACCATCGGGTCGGCGTGGCTGGAGCGCGGAGGCGTGTACGTGCTGGCCAACATCCGCGGCGGCGGCGAGTTCGGGCCCGCGTGGCACCGCGCCGGCCTCAAGGAGAACCGCCAGCGCGTGTTCGACGACTTCATCGCGGTGGCCGAGGACCTGGTCGCGCGGCGCATCACCTCGCCGCGGCGGCTGGGGATCCTGGGCGGCAGCAACGGCGGCCTGCTGGTGGGCGTGGCGCTCACGCAGCGGCCGGAGCTGTTCAACGCCGTGGTGGCGCAGGTGCCGCTGCTGGACATGCGGCGCTACAACAAGCTGCTGGCGGGCGCCAGCTGGATGGCGGAGTACGGCAACCCCGACGTCCCCGCCGAGTGGGCGTACATCAGCCGCTACTCGCCGTACCAGAACGTGCGTCCGGGGCAGCGGTACCCGCGCGTGCTCTTCTACACCACCACGCGCGACGACCGCGTGCACCCCGGCCACGCGCGCAAGATGGCGGCGCTGATGGAGTCCATGGGCTACCCCGTGTACTACTTCGAGAACACGGAGGGCGGGCACGGCAGCGGCGTAACGAGCGAGCAGCGCGCCCGCGGCTACGCCATCACCTATACCTACCTCCTCAAGCGCCTTATGGACTGAGGGGATTGGCCGCACACGGCGTCAGCGGAGTAAGCGGAGTTTGCTCGCGCCGCTTTCGATGCTCCGCGCGATCTCACAGGGAAGAGCGGTGGCTTTCGATGATGAAAGTCACCGCTCCTCGTTTGCCCCCGTGCGCAAACGCCGGCCAACGAACTCCGTTACCTTCGGTGACCCCGTGTGAGGCGTTCTTTTCCCTTGCCCGCGCGGAGATCGTCCCGCTGCGCGTCGATGGATGTCGCGAGCGACAGCGCGTCTGCGATGGCGGGCCAGCTCCTCGGCCTCGCGCCAGTGGCCCTCCTCGTCAAGCCGAACGGCGTAGCGGATGCGCCCGGCGCCGGGCTGGTCGAACGCCCACACCAGTTCGCCCTCCAGCGCGCGGCGCTCCGCGTCCTCGTCGTCTTCGTCACACACCGGACGCGGATCACCGGCCGGCAAGTCGCCACCAGTGCACCGAAAGAAGGTCCTGTCGCGGCGCCGGCGCGCGCATTACACTCGATAAGGTGCGATTCAGATCGCACGGTACGCGCCGCGAGAACAGCAGCGCCGCGGCGTTCATCCCCGTTCCCCGGAGGGTCATATGCGCACGATCGGCAGACGGACCGCCATCACGCTGTTCACGGGATTCGTCGCGGCGGGACTCACGTTCGGCGTAAGCTCCGCCCTCGCGCAGCCCGCCGACGGGACGGAGTGTCCGATCCAGCCGCCGCAGTTCTTGGGCAGGTGCTTCTCCCTCGCGGATTGCAAAGCCGCATGCGCACTCCATGGCGCCGCAGACGGAAGCTGCCCGTCTGGTTGCTGCGTCTGCTACTTCCCCGCCCCCTGACCGCACCACCTGATGATGCAGCGAGGCCCCGCCGGCAGCCGGCGAGGCCCTCGTCATCTTCCGCCGCCCGGATGTGGATCACACGGGCCGGTAGGTGCCCCACTCGGCGCGCAGGGCATCGCTGATCTCGCCGAGGGTCGCCATCGCCTTCACGGCGTCGATGATGCGCGGCATCAGGTTGTCGGTGCCGCGGGCGGCGCGTCGTCAACCATCAGCCGGCGGAGCCAGGCAACGAACGCTCGCGCGGCCGGGGTCTGCGCGTCCAGGTCGCCCTTGCCGATCGCTTGGCCCATCGGTGAGCCGGGATACTCCTGCCACGCGAGCCACGTGTGCATGTGCGCCTTGGACCGGCGCACCGGCGAAAACCGCCGCTCCGCCTCGGGGATGGCGTCGATCGCCTCACCGGCGCGAACCCAGAGCGGATCACCTGCTGACACCAGGGCCGCGGCGAAGTCCTCCAGGGCTCCCGGCGAGCCGTTGTTCGGCATGATCCACGCGCCGAACGTCGGCCGGTGCGGCACCGCGGGAACGATGGTCCCCTCGGCATCGATCCGTTCAGGGACCTCCTTGTAGCCCTCCGCCGTAAGCGTGCGGCGGATTGAATCCCACCGTGCCTGTGCGTTCCCGTTCGCGTCAACGACGACGCCGAACCGCTCGGCGCCGGGTCCCCTCACCGCCGTAAAAAAGGTGTCGAGCACCTCATCCACTCCACTCTTCGCAACGACGTCGAACACCCTGGGAAGCTGGTGTGCCGCGCACAGGCTCTGAGTGACTGCGCTGTCGTCTTTTCCTTCTACCCACAGCAGGCGCGCGGGGCGTCGCGGAGCGGGCATCAGCGCACCTCCACCTGCTGTTCGGCGGCAATCGCCAGATCCTTCTCATTGTACCGCTCTACGTAGATAGCTCCACCTGGTTCACGTTCCAGACGATACAGCATCCCCTCAGCGGGACTGCGGTTCGCGGCTTCCTGGAATGCAACGACAGAGTCCCAACTATGGGTCGTGGCGAACACCTGTACATCCAGATCTTCGGCCGCAGACAAGAGGAAATCCCATACCTCAGGCTGAACGCTGTAGTGGAGCCCATTCTCGACCTCGTCGATCAGCAGCGCCCCGCCGCGGCTCTGCACGAGCGACACGGCTAGTCCAAAAATTCGGTTCGCACCATCGCCCATGCTCATGATGGGCACCGGGTGAGTCGTTCCAGCGAGCTTACACAGTACGGTTCGTGCGCGCGCCTCTCCGACAACAACGATTCGCTCCAAGTCCGGGATGATGGAACGGAGGGCGCTTTCTACAAGCTCATGATCACCCGCGAGAACGATCTGATCCCAAAGATTCCGTGTGAAATACGGCTCTACCCCATTCGCAGGTACGAACAGGGTCTGCGCGCGTTCCTTCACCTCGGTCAGCGGGAAGCGGCGTATGACCCACTCAAGTGGAAATTCTGTGGTGCTTCTCCCCGTCCGCAGCACCAGAATCGGCGCCATCGGATCAACCAGAACGGAAGCGGACCGACTCTTCCCCCCGCTATCCGACGATCCACCCGAGGACCAAACCCGCTCAATAGTGAGATCGTCACTCGAGTTGCGACTTGCCAACCGAATTGACCGATCGTGTTCGTCATCGAACGAACCAAAAAACAAGCCGTTCACCGCATCCACGGCAGACTGCAACTCACCGGCGTCGAAATCCCCTTCGTGGAGCGAGAGCAACGCGGGACGGAAATCCGCGTGCTCACGTACAAGAGTGAGCGCCAATGCGGGCAGGAGTTGGGAATGTCGGCGCAGATACAGTTGCAGGGCTTCCAGGAGAGACGTTTTGCCTACATTGTTGCGACCGACGAACAAATTCACACGCCCGAGTTCGGGGATGTGAAGCCTCCGGATGGCCCTGTAGGCCACCACCTCGAAACTTGTGAGACGCAGATCGTGCGACATGGGAATCTGGTCGGGACACGTGATCACACGGGCCGGTAGGTGCCCCACTCGGCGCGCAGGGCGTCGCTGATCTCGCCGAGGGTCGCCATCGCCTTCACGGCGTCGATGATGCGCGGCATCAGGTTGTCGGTGCCGCGGGCGGCGGCGCGGACGGCCTCCAGCCGCGCGCGCACCTCCGAATCGTTCCGCTCCGCCTTTACGCGGGCCAGCCCCGCGCGCTGGGACTGCTCCAGCGCGCTGAAGTCCGGCTGGCCCAGGTCGATGGCCTCCGGCTCCGCGCTCGCGAACTTGTTCACGCCCACGATGGTCTTCTCGCCGCGCTCCACGGCAATCTGGTGCTCGTACGCGGCGCGGTGAATCTCCTCCTGCATGTAGGCGATGGCCTCGGACGCCCCGCCCATCTCGTCGATCTTCTCCAGGTACTCGCGCGCCTTCTCCTCCAGTGCGGTCGTCAGCGCCTCCACGTAGTAGCTGCCGGCGAGCGGATCCACCGTGTCCCCTACGCCGCTCTCGTACGCCAGCACCTGCTGCGTGCGCAGCGCCAGCGTGGCCGCCTGCGCCGTGGGAAGCGAGAGCGCCTCGTCGTAGCCGTTGGTGTGCAGGCTCTGCGTGCCGCCCAGCGCCGCCGCCAGCGCCTGCACCGTCACGCGCACCACGTTGTTCAGCGGCTGCTGCGCCTGCAGCGTAACGCCGCCCGTCTGGGTGTGAAAGCGCAGCTTGGCGCCGTCGTCGCCCGCGCCCCATCGCTCGCGCATCAGCCGCGCGTACAGGCGGCGCGCGGCGCGGAACTTGGCCGCCTCTTCGAACAGGTCGTTGTGCGACGCGAAGAAAAAGGAAAGACGCGGCGCGAACCGGTCGATGGGCAGCCCCGCGTCCAGCGCGCGCTTTACGTACTCCATCGCGTTGGCGAAGGTGAACGCCACCTCCTGCGCCGCCGTGGCGCCCGCCTCGCGGATGTGGTAGCCGCTGATGGAGATCGTGTTCCAGCGCGGCACTTCCGCATTGCAGAAGGCGAAGATGTCGGTGATCAGCCGCAGCGACGGCTCCACGGGAAACACGTACGTCCCGCGAGCGATGTACTCCTTGAGGATGTCGTTCTGGATGGTGCCCGACAGCTTGTTGCGCGGGATCCCCTGCTCGTCCGCCACCGCCACGTAGAACGCCAGGAGGATGCTGGCCGTGGCATTGATGGTCATGGACGTGGACACCTGGTCCAGCGGAATGCCGTGCAGCAGCCTGCGCATGTCCGCCAGCGAGTCGATGGCCACGCCCACGCGCCCCACCTCGCCCTGCGCCATGGCGTGGTCGCTGTCGTACCCCATCTGCGTGGGCAGGTCGAACGCGGTGGACAGCCCCGTCTGCCCCGCCTGCAGCAGCAGCTTGAAGCGCTCGTTGGTCTCCTCCGCCGTGCCGAAGCCCGCGTACTGGCGCATGGTCCAGAAGCGCCCGCGGTACATGGTGGGCTGAATGCCGCGCGTGAACGGGAACTCGCCGGGATAGCCCAGGTCGCGGTCGTAATCCACCGAAGCGACGTCGCCGGGCGTGTAGAGCCGGTCGATCTCCATGCCGCTGGTGGATTCGAAGCGCTCGCGGCGCTCGGGGTGCCTGCCCAGCACGGGCGCCACCAGCCGCTCCGTCCACGACCGCTTGCCGTCGTTCGCCGGCCCCGTGCTGCCGGAGTCTTCGCCCAGGTTGGTGGCCGCCAGCGTATCGCTCATGACAACAGTGCGAGAGTGCGAAAGTGCGAAGGTGCGAAAGTCAGCGGGCGACAACATAACGCCGACGCCCACGCGCGGCACGTAGACGACCGTTCCGCAGCGAACGCGGTGAAAGATCCGCACCGGCGCCACAGTCCGCGAAGGCGGCGCGAACGCGGACTTCGCGATTTTCCCGCGGCGAATTCATTCGCTCCTGGAGCGGACGCGGGATTCATCCGCGGATTCACGGCCGCCATCCGTCTGGTTCGTTGCCGAACGCCGGGACGCGCGCCATACTGTACGCCGCTGCAAAACGTCGCCTTCGGAACCGCACTCCTCCCCGCCCGCGGCATGCCCGACGAATCCACCCAGGAGATGATCCACCAGCTCACCCTGCGCAAGCTGGCGTACGCGCGCAAGCTGCTGGGCGCGCACGGGCAGAGCGTTTCCGGCACCCGCGACGCCCTCACCGAGCGGCTGCTCCGGGCCGTGGACGCGGGGGCCATTCCGCCCGCCGAAATCCACGGCCTGCTGAACGAGCTGGACGCGTGGGGCAACCAGCGGGTGCGGCTGGGCACCATCCACCGGCGGGAACTGCGCGATTTTCGCGACACCGGCGCCGTGCGCGCCCGCATCCGCGACGCGGGGCTGGACGACGAGCTGCTGGGACGCGACGAGGTGGCGCTGGTGCCGCCGGAGACGCTCTCGCCCATGGGCGTGCAGCTGCTGGAAGGCACCGGGACGCGCATCCTGCGCCTGCTGGCGGCCAAAATCCGCGTCATCGACACGCCGCTGCGCGACGCGAGGGAGATCCCGGTCGCGGAGATCCCGCAGAAGCTGCGTCCAAGGGTCGCGGCGGAGGCCGACGCGCAGGCGCCGGGGGCGACCGCCGCGGAGATCATCTACAAGCCGTACCGGCGCGAGCGGCAGAAGGCCGTCTCCTTCGCCGAGATCGACCTGGACACCGGGGTGTCGGTCATCAGCACCACCCTGCTGCGCCAGGGGATGAACTACACGGCGGAGTTCGGCGAGCTGTTCGCCGTCTTCGGGCAGCTGCTGCCGCTGGCGGAGATGGAGGCGCAGGAGCTGTACGACGCCGTCCGCCGCATCCGCGAGCTCCCGCGGGACGAGGTGCTGATCTACAGCCGGCAGCAGCGGACGAACGTGGGTGGGACGATGGAAGTCCGCTCCTTCAGCCCCAAGGTGGACGTTCGAACGGACGCGGAGCTGGAGACCGCGGCCGCCGCCCTTCGCAACGCCGAGGGATTCCACTGCAACTGCCGCTGGCTCGCGCTGGGCGATCTCACGGAAGAGGTACACACGCACATCCTCTCCCCCACCGGCGAAGTGTCCGTCCTGGGCCAGGTTACCGAGAACAGCGTACGCCATGTACTACGCCGAATCCGCAGCATTCACTGAGCGCAACCCCACCCTGCGCGGCGCGATCACGACGCTGGACCGGGAGATCGCGCACGCCTACCACGCCAGCGGCCTGGGCCGCGTGGAGCGGGCGCTGCTGCGGAACCGCACCGGGCTGGACGGGCTCACGCTGGACGACCTGCTGGCGGGGTACGAACGCGAGGGAGTGGTGAGGGTGCTGGAGCAGTGGGTGGACGCCGCCGGGCACGCGCACGACCCGGACGAGGACGTCTGCGCCGAGTGCGGCGCGGCGCGCGCGGAGGGCGTGCCGGGCCTGACGGTGGTCCGCGTGGTCCGCCAGCCGCGGGCGCCGGCGTTCGACGGCGTGCAGCCGGACAACCCCGACGTGTTCCTCAGCTACCGCCGCGCCGAGTCGGGCACGCTGGCGGCGGACATCTTCTACCTGCTGCAGGGGCACGGGATCAAGGTGTTCCTCGATCGCAGCGACATCCCCGCCGGCGCCCACCCGGAGCTGGAGTACCTGCGCGCCGCCAGCGCCGCGCCCAACTTCATCGCGCTGGTCAGCAAGACGTATTTCGACAGCCTGCCGTGCACCTTCGAGCTGGCGCACGCGGCGCGCGCAAGGAACCGGCTGCTGCGCGTGAACGTGGCCCCGGTCGCGCCCACGCCGCCGGCGCTGGTGTGGTTCGACCAGCCCAACTGGGTGGCGGATGGGGTCACGCCCACCGGCCTCTCGACCGACCTCGCGAGGACGCTGCTGGAACTTGTGCGCCTTCCCAGGGGCCAGAACGTGATGGATCTGCGCCGCGACGCGTGCCGCTATCTGCTGGAGCAGAAGAAGCGGGCGGAGCTCATGGAAGTGCTGGCGAGGCTCCCCTGGATGGTCGATTTCGATTTCAGCGGTGTGGCCAACACAAAGCTGATCGTCAACTCGATCAACTCGGAAACATCAAACAACAACCTGCCTACCCTGTGCGCCGTGCTCGCCCCGGAAGCCTGATTCTGGTGGATCGACAGCTTCGCGAAACACGACGCGGAAAAGGCAGCCTACGCCTCCGCGCTCTCCCCTTCCCTCCCCTTTCCTCCGCGTGAAGAACATAAGGAGTTCGCAGAGAAGGACGGCCTTCTCCTCCGCGAACTCCCTTTCTACTCTGCGCACTCTGCGTTGAATTGCTTCCTCCGCTCCGCAGAGAAGATCGGAGAAATCAGTACGACCCCTGCCCGGCGGACTCCGCGATGCGCTTGATGGCGGCCAGGCGCGCGTCCCATTCCGACGCGACGGCGGCCAGCCAGCGCGCGGTGGCGTCCAGACGTTCGGGGCGCACGGAGTAGCGCACCTCGCGGCCGCTGCGCCGCCCCTGCACCAGCCCCGCCCGATCCAGCACGTTCAGGTGCTTGATGACGGCCGGCCGGCTGACGGGCATCTCCGCCGCCAGCGTGGTGGCCGTGCCCTCGCCGCGCGCGGCCAGGCGCGACAGCACCTGCCACCGCGTGGGATCCGCCAGCGCGGCGAACACCTCCGCCGCCTCGGCCGCCGGCGCCGCGGCGCGTGGATCCAGCCTCATGCGGCCACGCCCGCCACGTA
This sequence comes from Longimicrobium sp., assembly GCA_036259455.1. Classification (GTDB taxonomy): domain Bacteria; phylum Gemmatimonadota; class Gemmatimonadetes; order Longimicrobiales; family Longimicrobiaceae; genus Longimicrobium. The sequence continues at coordinate 12,633 of DATABT010000961.1, forward strand.
GTCCCGCAGTTCGTCCATCTTGATCCGCCACCCCTCCACGTTCCCCTCGGTCTGCTTCAGCCGCTCCTCCACGGGGATGTCGAGCCTGTCCCAGCCGCTCTCCACCACGCGGAGCCGCGTCTGGTCGCCTTCGGCCGCGAGCGTGAACGTCACCACCGTGGAGTTGTCGTCGCGCACCTCGGTTTCGCCGAGCAGCGCGCCGCGCCAGGCGAACACGTGCGGCGGCTCCACCCGCTCCACGATGCCGTACCCGGTGCCGTACTCCTTCCAGTGGGTAACGATTGCGCCGCCCGGGCGCAGGTCGATCTCCGCCCCCGCGTCGCCGAACCAGCGGCCCACGTGCTCCGGCTGCGTGATCACCGCCCAGACGCGCTCGATGGGCGCCGCGATCACCACCTCCCGCTCGATCCGCTCCGGTACCTTCATCGGCCTCTCTCCAGGATTTCGGGGGACGATCACGCCGGCACGCCGGCCAGGTACGACCGCAGCTCGTCCAGCTCCATCCGCCACCCTTCCGTGTTCCCTTCGGCGTAGCGCGCCTGCTCCGCGGGCGAAAGCGCCAGCGCGCGAAAGCCGCTCTCCACCACCCGCAGCCGCGTCTGCTCCCCGTCCGGGGCCAGCGTGAACTCCACCAGCGTCGAGTTGTCCGGCGACACCGCCTGGTGCGCGGGCCGCGCCCAGCGGTACGCGAACACGCGCGGCGCCTCCACCCGCTCCACCACCGCGTGGCAGGTGCCGTGCTCCGCCCACGTAATGGTCATCGCGCCGCCGGGACGAAGGTCGATCTCCGCCCCCGCGTCCCCGAACCAGCTGCCCACGTGCTCCGGCTGCGTGATCACCGCCCAGACGCGCTCGATGGGCGCCGCGATCACCACCTCCCGCTCGATCTGCTCCGGTACCATCTGCCCCGCCTCCGCGAAAAGGGTTGCCATACGTGTAACCCTACGGTAACACGTAAGCGCGTGACGCGCAACCGCGGGGTTACACGTCATCTCGCTCTCACCCCGGTCCACGGGCGTTCGTGAACCACGGCCAGCAGATGCGCGGCCTTCAACCGAAGTGAGTGGATCTCATCTCATCCAGCAACAACCCCAGGGTATGGTCCGCGAGTTCGGAACTGGAGTAGAAGCGCCCACTCTGACGGTCACGCCAGCCAGGTTCCTCCACGGACCGGCAGTCGAATTCAAAGCGAAGCATCCGGTCCATCTCCGAGTAAACCAGCCTGAGCCCTTTGTTGGGGTACAGCTCCAGCCGGAGGCCCGAACCCGCGATCGGGGAGGCGCCATCTATCTTCACCTTCAGCGTAGCCCCGGTGCCGGTAACGATGGCCGAGCTCCGCAGATTGCTGTAAACATAAGTATCGTGCAAATCGCTGCACGTAAGCTGGAGATGCGGAAACCGTGTATTCACCTCCTCGACGAGCTCATCGAGACGAGAGATCAACCGATCAAGCTGCGCGTACGCGGCCCGCATTCCTTCGGTTGATCGCAAGAAGTCCAGGCGTTCGTTCTTTCTCTTCAGATCGCCGTGCAGGCGACTCGCCCGCATGGCCGCTGATTCCACCCTAGGTGCGCCGCCAAGCTCCTGGCATCGCGTCTCGACGACCGCGGCCAGGCCCTCGAGTCCCCAGCGGCCAAGGTTCGGCCAGATGCGGTTCCGCGGCAGCCACTGCGGAACCGCCGTGCCGTCGAGCGGGACGAAAAGTGCGAAATCGTACCCTTCGTCATATGCCCGATTGCGGATCGCCGTCTGCTCCACCCTCGTGAAAGGGGTTTCCCCCCAGCCGGAGCGATAGAGCACCACCACCATTCGTGCTTCGGATCCGAAGACCGAGTTGAGCGTAACCTCGCCGTCGGTCCCCACGAGCCGCTCCTGCCGACGCGTGTAGATGAACGTTCGCAATCCGTCCTGGAGCAGTTCGTTCAGTTGCTGTGCGAGCGCCTCGTCCTCGCCCCGGAACGAGAACGCCACGTCGTACCTGAAACCCTCGGGCGCAGAGAGGTCTGTCATTCGAATCGATGGGGAAATCGTGCGTGCGGAGCGATGGAATGGAAATGATCCCGATCCAACAACCTCGGGGCCGTCATCGCCACACGCGAGCCCGGAGGCGAAAAGGAGACGAGGGGCCTCCGTCACCGCGTCAGCAGCCCCGCGTCCAGCACCAGCTGCGTACCGGTGACGTAGCGGGCGCGGTCGCTGACGAGGTAGAGCACCGCTTCCGCCACGTCCTCCGGCTCGATCCAGGGGACGGGGAGCAGGTTGCCGGCGCTGGCCTCGGCGATCTGCTCGGGCGTCTTGCCCTCCAGCCACGCCAGCCCGTCGTTCATGGGCGTGTTCACGCCGGTGGGGTGGATGCTGTTCACCCGCACGCCGTGCGGCGCCAGCTCGATGGCCCACGACTTGGTGAGCCCCGTGAGCCCCCACTTGCTCGCCGCGTAGTGGCTCAGCCGCCCCATCCCGCGCAGCCCCGCGATGGAGGAGTTGTTGACGATGACGCCGGACTTCTGGCCGATCATGATCGGGATCACCCTTCGCGCCACCAGCCATGCGCCCTTGAGGTTGATGTCGATCATGGCGTCCCACGCCTCCTCCGTCAGTTCGTGGGCCAGTCCGTACCCGCAGATTCCCGCGTTGTTGAACAGGATGTCGATGCGCCTTAGCCGCTCCACCGTCTGGTCCACCGCGCGGGTGATTGCCTCGTCGTCGCGCACGTCGCCGGCGAAGGCCAGGCAGGTGCCGCCCACCGCCTCGATCTCCGCCGCCAGCGAGTCCAGCTCCGCCGACGTCCCCATCCCGTAGCCGGGATACGCCAGCGGCCGCGCCACGTCGTACGCGGCCACGTGGGCGCCGGCCTTCGCCAGGGCGAGCGCCGTGGCGCGCCCCTGCCCGTGCGCCGCGCCGGTGACGAAGGCGGCGCGCCCGGAAAGCTCACCCATGCGCACCCGCCCCTTCCGCCACCGCGGGGACGCGGCGGTACGGCTGCAGGTAGTCGTCCAGCGGCACCCCCAGCGCGTTGTTCACCACGTTGGTGGCCACCATCAGCGCGCCGAACGCCACCAGCGCCACCATCTGCTCGTCGCTGAAGTACGCCGCCACGCGCTGGTAGACGTCGTCGGGCACCCGGTGCGGCGTCACCGCCAGCCCTCGCCCGAACGCCACCACCGCCGCCTCGCGCTCGTCCAGCTCCAGCGCGTCCGGGTTCTCGCCGCTGTCGATGAGGATGCGGCGAAAGAAGGTGCTGCAGATCAGGCAATCCGTCTCCGAGCTCACCGCGTGCGCAAAGAGCGTGGTCAGCCGCTCACCCAGGAACGGCTTCACCGTGTCGCGAAGCGGATACCACGTCATCAGCGCGTCGAACGCCGGCACGGAGCGCAGCAGCGTGCGCTTCATGTTGGTGATGCGGCCGATGGCGGCGTGCGCGTCTCGCGCGGCGGCCGCGTCGGGCGGCATCTCCGCGTCCTGCAACGGGGGGATTCGGGGCATGTGAGGCGTCGGGATCGGGGAGGAGACGCGGAACCGTTTCGGAAGATATTCCGCGTCCGCGCCGGCCAGCAACCCGCGTCTGGCGCGGGGACCCGGAGGACACGGAGAAAAGACGAGGCCTCACACAGCGCCTGCCGGCCCTGCGTGAGACTCGTCATTCGCCGTCCGCGCCGGAAAATGGTGTTGCCAGATCCCGGGCGCGAAGACGTCATCCTGAGTCGCCGGAAAGAAGGTCCTTCGGTCGCGCCGCAAAAGCTGGCGTGGCTTCAGGTTCCGCGCTGGCGCTCCCTGAATAGAAAGACCCATTCGGGCGAAGGCCGTCGAGCGGGCGTGGCACCTGCACGGGCCAGTAGATTTCTCAGTCGGCGCCACGGATTTCTGCAACGGCAAAGATCACGCGGGCGCCTCCTTCGAAATGACAGCCGTGCGAGCGACTTTCGTCCCACAGGGTGCGCGTAGCGCCTCATCACTGAATAGAAAGGAATCCGGACGAGGTCCGTCGAGCGAGGCGTGGCACCTGCCCGGGCGAGTAGATTTCTCAGTCGGCGCCACAGGTTCCTGCACCGGCAGCGATCACGCGGCGCCTCCTTCGAAATGACAGCCGCGGCGCGAGCGACTTTGATCCCACAGGGTGCGCGCAGCGCCGAATGACTCAGGATGACGTCACCTGCTCTCGGTGGATGAATCTTCAACACGCTCTCGGACCGATGTAAACCCTCCACTGCATCCGTAGCAGGTGCGTCATCGTTTCCACATCTGAGACACGTACGTCCCAGATCCATCGTGGCACGGATGGGACATCAAGACGTTCAAGTAACCGCACAGCAACGACTTAAGACTTTCCGGCACCGGCGGAACGGCCCGTGCCTGTGGCGGCGGCGTCCGGCGGCCACGAGCCGCCGGTGCGCGGCCGGGGACGGACCCGGCCATCCCGAATCCGACCCATCCTCTTTGGAGATAGATCGATGAGCAAGATCAGCCTGGAGATCGGCGCCCTCACGGTCGAAAGCTTCGACGTGGCGGGCGATCCCTCGCAGTGGCTGCGAGCTCCCCTCACCGACGACATCGGCACCGACTGCTGCGACGAGAACGTCTACCGGCCCATCACCGTCGGCAACACCCGCGACGAGTGCTGCGACATCCAGTAAACACGAACTGGCCGACGCCGTGGGACGTCTCCCGCAAGACCACGCGCTGAGCACACGCGCGTGACGCACCGCCGGCCGCGCGGCCGGCGTACCCGCGCCCCGGGCGACGCACGCCCCCGGCGCACCCGAAACAACCAATTCAGACTGGAGATAGATCGATGTCCAAGCTGACCCTGGACCTGAACGGCCTGAGCGTGGAGAGCTTCGCCGCGAACGGCACGGTGGCCGCGGCGCACGAGCCCACCACCGGCACCATGACCTACGCCTTCTGCCAGCAGCACGCGCCGTCGGTCCACGTCGTGGGTGCCAGGGCGTTCTGCTGGCAGAAGGCGTAGGTCATGGTGCCGGTGGTGGGCTCGTGCGCCGCGGCCACCGTGCCGTTCGCGGCGAAGCTCTCCACGCTCAGGCCGTTCAGGTCCAGGGTCAGCTTGGACATCGA
>DATABT010000962.1:0-11704 GCA_036259455.1 Longimicrobium sp.
CGCCCGCAGGCGCGGCGAAGGAGGGGTGAGGTGCTCCAGGACCGCGTCGACGTGACCGGTGCCGGCCGCGCGGCGAAGGATGCCGGGGAGGAGCGAGGGTGAAGGACGCGTCAGCCGCGACGTTCTCCGCGGGCTGAGGGATGCGCGCATCCCGATGGCATCCTCCACCCTCCAGCTGGCCGGCGATCCCCCCTTCGGGACCCCGGCGGGGCTCCGGGTGGGGGGATGAACGGCTCCCGAACGCGGATGCGAGGCGATCTCGCCCGTCGTCAGGCCGCCCGCGAGGTGGTCGTGGACGCGGTTGCCGTCGCGAGCGCTTCCAGGGTTTCCGCCGGCTCCTTGCTCGCGGCCGCGAGGATGGCCGGCTGACGGGCGGGGGCGTCCGGCGGGGTGGCCATGCGGATCGCGCGGACCACGCGCGGCGGCTCCACGCGCATCGGCAGGTCCAGCGGTTCGGAAAAGGCATCCCGCTCCGCCACGAAGGGGCGCACGTACCCGGCGTCCGCGCCACGCAGGGCGGTGCCCCGGTTGTAGCTGGGGAGCCGGGCGACGGCGTGGGCGGGGAGCCCGTCCACCACGACCGTGTTCGAATGTTCGGCGTCGGGGCGCGCATGGGCCACGGGAATCAGCACGTGGCGCTCGCGCCCGGTGACCAGCAGGTTCTCCACCTCCACGTCCAGGTAGCGCACTTCCAGGGTGGCGGGGTCCACCAGCAGCTCGTCGACCATGCCAATCCGCCCGCCATCTCCCGAGTACACGTGCCAGAGGCGCATGTCCGGCGCGCCGCTCGCGATCCGGAACCCCCGCAGCTGCGCCAGGGGAATCGCCGAACTGCCTTCGTCCATCCCGTCCTCCGTATGCTGGCCCATCGCACGGCCGGCCGGGCGCTCCCCACTCCGCCCGGCCCTTCGAGCCGTCCGCCGTGCGTCATGGTCCAACGGTAATCCCGCCGCACCGCGCGCGCACCCGCCTGAACACCACAGTTCCGCCGGGCTGAAGGCATCTGTCCGGAACACCGGAAGTCATCCCCTCCGCGACCCCTTCCGGATCCGCTGAAACAACGTTTCACACGGAGCAACGGAGCAACGGAGGAACGGAGGAACTGCATCCGATTCGATACCTCTCCGTCGCTCCGTGTGAGCGGTCGTTTCCCGGAGCCGGGATGATCCCGGCCAGAAACGGCGCGTCCGGCCGGGGAGAACCCGGCCAGACGCCGACGGGCGTTACCGCCGGCTCCCGTCCTGGTCCTGGCGGTCCACCTCGATGCGCTCCTTGCGCAGGTCGGCTTCCACCACCCCGGGCTCCTGCACCTCGCGCTTGCGCACGACCAGCTCTTCGCGCGGGACGACGCGCTTTTCCACCACCGCCTCCTCGGCCATGAGCGGGACGTGGATCTCGCCGCCCTCCACGCGTGCCTCGCGGCCCCGGAGCGTGGCGGGGTCGGTGACGGGGTGCCGCTCCACCGTCACCTCTTCGTGCGCCAGCCGCACGGGACGCCGGACGTGTTCCGTCTCCACGTACTTGTGCACCTGCACTTCGCCCGATTCCGTGCGGCGCTTGCCGATGGCCAGCTGCTCCTCGTGGCGAACGATGCGCGCCTCGCGTGCGTCGCCGCCGGTGCGGGGCGCGGCGGCGAACGGACGGTGGAACTCGTCGTCCATGTCGCGCGTTACCGGGCCGTGCCCGTACGCCGGCAGGGCCGCCACCTGCGTGGCGTTCAGCGCGTCCACGAACACCCTGCGGCGCACCGGGTCCAGGCGCGCGTAGCCGATGGGGATGAGCGCGTGGCGGTCGCCCGCCAGCGTGTCGTCCAGGTCCACGTCCAGGTGCCGCACCTTCATGGCGCCGGTGTCCACCAGCAGCTGGTCCACCCTTCCGATCCCGCGCCCGTCGGCGGAGATCACGTCCCAGCCGCGCACGTCGGGATCGTCATCCGCCACCTCGTAGCCGGGCAACTGGTTGAGCGGCACCACCCGGTCCAATTCGCCACGATCCATCTCGTTGCTTCCCATTCCAGATCCTCCTGCTGAAACGTTGCCGCCTTGGCGGGCGCGTTGTGCCCGCGGGGTTGCCCCGGTGGCGGCAGGCCGCGTTCCGGCGGGGCGCGCGGCGGCGGACAGATGCGCCCGCGTCCGGCACCTGTGGCCGATCGCGGGGCCAGCGCGGTTGGATCTCGGGATGGGAATGAAGATGCGCGTTGCGGGTTTCGCCGTGCGCTGAAAGGCGTCAGCCCGGCGGCAAGCCGGAGCGCAGGTGCACGTCGCGCTGGGGAAAGGGGATCTCGATTCCCTCCGCCCGGAACGCCCGGTCGATTTCGAAGCGCAGCTCGCTGGCGGCCGCGTTCTCGTCGCGCGGATCGCCCAGCCACGCCAGCAGCTCGAAGTCCAGCGACGACTCGCCGAACTCCCTGAACAGCACCTGGGGCGGAGGATCGGCCAGCACGCCGGGGCCGTCGCCCGCCACCCGCAACAGGATGTCGCGAACGCGCGCGGTGTCGCTGCCGTACGCCACCCCCACCTTGATGCGGACGCGGACGCGCCGGTCGCCGTACGTCTCGTTGGTCACCGGCTCGGTGATGAACTGTCCGTTGGGGACGATGATGTCCACGTTGTCGAGCGTGGTGACCACCGTGGCGCGGGCGCGGATGTCGCGCACCGTGCCGCGCACGTCGCCCACCTCCACGAAGTCGCCCTTCTTGACCGGGCGCTCCAGCAGCAGGATGAGCCCGCTGACAAAGTTCTGCGCGATGTTCTGCAGGCCGAACCCGATCCCCACCGCCAGCACCGCGCCCAGCCCCGCCAGCGCCGTGACCGAAACGCCCAGGTTGTCCAGCGCCACGAACGCGCCCAGCGCGATGACGGCGTAGTGCAGCAGGCGGTCCAGCGCGTGCTGCACCCCTTCGTCCACCGCGCGGCGGCGGTACACGCGGGTCAGCGAGCGGCGCAGCAGCCAGCTGGCCGCGTACGCCGCCACCAGAAACACCACGAAGCTGATGACGGACGCAACGGTGACGGCGGTGCCGCCGATGACGAACAGCGGCTCGTCGAAGCGGGTGCGGAGGAGCTCCAGGTCCAGGCTGTTCTGCATGCGAGGCGCGCGCGGAATGGGCGGGGGATGCCGGATTCCGCAGCAAGGATCCGGCCCCCGCCCCGTGAACCGGCGCTACGGCCGCGGGTTCACCAGCATGGCCATGGCGTCCGCCGCCTGCCGGAAGAACGCCTGCACCTGGGCCGCGTGCCAGGTCAGGATGGGCATGCGAAACTCGAGGAGGCGACCGAGCAGGCGACGGCGGCTCGCGCGCGCCCGCTCCGAATGGCCTCGTACGGGGCGGACGTGTAGAGGATGGGGCGGCGATGGAGCGGGCGTACGAATGCGTGCCGCGAAACCCGGCCGCTGCTACGGGCGCACAGTTCCGCCGCCACCGCGGCACTGTGGTCCGTGCGCGGGGCGGATGGAACGCGGAGTGCGCCCGGCCAGGAGAGGCTCCGGCACGCGCCGAAGCCGGGCCCGGAGTGCGCACTTCCGCCGGATTCCTCCTCACCCGGGCCGCTCCCCCACGAACGGACACCGCGAATCGAGGGCAGCACAGCATGGCCGCAGAATCCTCCCGCCGCCCGCGCGACGAGCGGATGCCTCCCGCGGACGGCGATCCCTCCGCCGACACGACGCCCGCGAGCGACGGTGGCGAGACGCTCGCGGAAAAGATCCGCCGCTACCGCCAGCCGGGGCAGGGCGCCTTTGGCGGCGCGCCGGTGCCGGGCGGCCGGGTGGTGCGGAAGCCGCGCGACGAGTAGCCGGCCATCCGCCGGGCCGCCGGGCGGGCTCCGCCGTCGCTCCGGCTCGTCCCATGCGCCGGCGCGGATTCGTGGCTCACACCGGATCCGCAAAAGAACAGGCGTCGCACGGAGCCAGGGCGGCTATGACCCGCACGGACACCCGCCACGAACCTTGCGGGAGGCGTGGTCGTGTCGTTCCACCGGAAGCCGGAACGAGAACTCCATCGACGCATGATGAGGGAAGGGCGTGAGCACTGAGATCGAGCGGACCCGCGCCATGGGCGAAGTGCGTGCCCTATCCGACCGGCAGCTGGACGTGCTGATTGCGCGCATGCTCGGCAAGGCGGTCGTCGAGGGCCCGGCGCGCCAGAGAGCCGGGACGGACTTCTACGTCTCCCACTTTGGAGCCGCCGTCACCGGGGGTGACATCCGGCGCCAGCAGCTGGTCCCGCACTACACCGCGGATGCGGACGCAAACGACGCGATGCATCGCTTCATGGAAGCGCAGGCGGCGGCGGTGAGAGCGCGGTATCGGGCATGGATCGCTCATTTCTCCCCCGGTCCTCCGACCCTGCTCGCCGGCTCGCTGCGGGCGCGCGCGGAGGCCGGTGTGTTGGCACACCTGTACGAGGTCAGCCCGTAAGAAGGGCACCACAAGACGCCGGGCCCGCCGCGAAGCGGCTGGGACCGCACGAACACACCCCGTACGTCCTCCGGCCAGCGCGGCCGGGAAGAACACCGCGCGGGGAACCCGCGTCATGCGCATCTTCATCGCCTGCGGCGAGCCGGCCGCGGACGCATTGGCCGGGGGCGCGGAAGGGCCGACAGATGGGGCCAGGCGGACGGTTCTGTCCCGGCGGGAACAAGCGGGCGGAACGGAGGGTGCCTCCAGGGACCGCGTTCCCAAGGATGAGGAGTGCCTTTCTTGCGCGAGGGCTTTGAAATGAAGATCCGGCTGGCTGGATGGTCGGTCGTACCGGCACCGCGCGTGGCCGCCGCCAACGCGCCCGCGGACGCGGACGGGCGCTCGCCGACCTGGCGGTGCCCCCAGTGCGGGTCGGAGCGGCATTTTCCGGGACCCGTCCAGCGCGACGTCGCGCTCCCCTGCCCGGTCTGCGCGGCGAGACTTCCGGCGGCCCCGGGCTCCCGGGCGTAACGCCTGATCCTGATACGGATCGCCAAAAGGGTGGGTGTCACACAGAGCAACAGACCCCGGTATGAAAGGATCGGCCGCACGCGGAGCCGACGAGCCGGCGGAGTGTCTTCCGCCGGCTCGTTGCTGTCCGCGCCGGACTGAGCGGTCCGGGAGTGGCGCGTAGCGCGACGAGGCCCCGGGTTCCGCCGGGCTACGCGTCCAGCCGCACCACCAGGCCCTCGTCGCCGCGCAGGGCGATGCGGCCGCCGGCGCGCTCGCCCTCACGGCCGGGGTGCGTGCCCAGAACCACCGTGCCCGCCGGCGCGTCCCGCAGCGCGGTGGCGGCGGCGCCCAGGTTGAGCACCACCAGAAAGCGTTCGTCCCCCGCCTGGCGCGCGTAGGCCAGCACGTCGCCGTCCGCGGCCACGGGAACAAAGCGGCCCACCTCCAGCGCCCGCTGACCGCGGCGCAGTTCCAGCAGGCGGCGGTAGAGGGAAAGGATGGAGGCCGGGTCGTCGCGCTGGGCCTGCACGTTCCACTCGCGGTAGTCCGGCGCGACGGGCAGCCACGGCTCCGCGGACGAGAACCCGGCGTGCGGGGATGAATCCCACTGCATGGGCGTGCGCTCGGGGTCGCGTCCCAGGCCCTGCCCGGGAACGTTGCGCTCGTAGGGGTCCTGTACCCGCTCCGGAGGCACCTCCACGTCCGTCATCCCGATCTCATCGCCGTAGTACAGGGTGGGCGTGCCGCGCAGGGTCAGCAGCAGCACCGCCGCGACCCGCGCCTGCGCCCGCCCCACCCGCGAGGCGATCCGGTGCACGTCGTGGTTGCCCAGCACCCAGTTGGGCCATCCCCCCGCCGGGAGCGCCACCTCGTACTCGTCGATCAGCCGGGCCAGGTGCCGCGCGTGCCAGGGCGCGCGGATCAGCTGAAAGTTGAAGGGCAGGTGCGCGCCGGACATCTCGTGCCCGTAGTAGGTCACCAGCCGCTCCACGGGCAGGTAGATCTCCCCGATCAGCACGCGTTCCGGGTACTCGTCCATCAGCCGCCGCATGCGGGCGATGATGCCGTGCACCTCCGGCTGGTCGGCGGTGTGCACGGGGAGCACGGCGTCGTAGGGGCGCTGCTCCGGCGTCCAGGCCGGGTTCACCGGGTTGTCGCGGAACTCCGCGTCCTTGATCAGGTGCCAGATCACGTCCACGCGAAAGCCGTCCACCCCGCGGTCCAGCCAGAAGCGCAGCACGTCCATCATGGCGTCCACCACGGCGGGGTTGCGCCAGTTCAGGTCCGGCTGCTGGGGAAGAAAGGCGTGGTAGTAGTACTGCCCCGTGCGGGGGTCCAGCGTCCACGCGGGCCCGCCAAAGTTGGACAGCCAGTTGGTGGGCGGCCCGCCGTCCGGCGCCGGGTCGCGCCAGAGGTACCAGTCGCGCCTGGGGTTCTGCCGCGACGAACGCGACTCCCGGAACCACGGGTGCTCCTCGGAGGTGTGGTTGGGGACGAAGTCCATGATCACCCGCAGCCCGCGCGCGTGGGCCTCGCGCACCAGCACGTCGAAGTCCGCCAGCGTGCCGAAGATGGGGTGGATGCCGCGGTAGTCGCAGACGTCGTACCCGAAGTCCGCCATGGGCGAGGGGTAGATGGGCGAGATCCACAGCGCGTCCACCCCCAGCCAGCGCAGGTAGTCCAGCCGCCGCGCGATCCCCCGCAGGTCGCCCACGCCGTCGCCGTCGGTGTCCTGGAAGGAGCGGGGATACACCTGGTACACCACGCCCCGCTGCCACCAGAGAAAGCGGCCGCTCATCCTCCGCTGCTCCCGCTGCTCCCGTCGGGCGCGGGGGTCGCCCGGCGGGAGTGGATCCCCGCCAGGCGGGAGCGCATGCCCGCCAGGCGCAGCCAGCGGTAGCCGTACCCCTCCAGCCGCAGCGACAGGCGTCCCGACCGGGGCACCCTGAGCCGCTCGCGTCCCAGCAGATCGTCCAGGGCCTCGCCGCGGTTGTCGTCCAGCTGCAGCGTGAGCTCCGCGGGCCGGGCCGACAGGTTGTGCACCACCACGATCCCGTTCTCGTTCCAGTCCACGCGGTGGGCCAGCACGGCGGGGTTGGTGCTCTCCAGCAGCGTAAGCGCTCCCCAGCCGAACTCCGGGCATTCGCGGCGGGTGCGGATGGCGTTCTGCATCCACCGCAGGAACGAATCCGGGTTCCGCTCCTGGTCCGCCACGTTCACCTTGCGGTAGCCGAACGGCCCCCGCTCCACCACGGGCGACACCAGCCGCGCCGGGTCCGCCGTGGAGAAGCCGCCGTTGCGGTCCGCCGTCCACTGCATCACGGTGCGCACCGACTCGCGCTCCGGGAGCGACAGGTCCTCGCCCATCCCGATCTCGTCGCCGTACACCAGCAGCGGGGCGCCGGGAAGGGTGAACAGAAGGGAGAACGCCTGCTCCATCCGCCGGCGGTCGCCGCCCAGCATGGGGGCCAGGCGCCGGCGGATGCCGCGGCCGTAGACGCGCATGTCCTCCCGCGGGGCGAACGCGCGGTACACCTCTTCGCGCTCCGCCGCGGTCACACGCTCCAGGTCCACCTCGTCCAGGTTGCGCAGAAAGTTGGCCCACTGCCCGCGGCCGGAGCCGGCCGGCACCAGCTGCAGCGCGTGCCGCAGCGGCTCCGCGCTCTCCCGCGCCAGCGCCAGGAAGAGGTAGTTGTTGAGCAGAAAGTTCATCAGCAGGTTGAGCTCGTCGCCGTCGCCGAAGAAGTCGGCCACCTGGTGGGGCGGAACGTCGGACTCGCCCATCATGGCCACCCGTCCCTCGCGCACGGCGGCGAACTGGCGGTACTCGCGAAGCACGTGGTGGGGGTCGCCGGGAAAGTCCATGCTCCCCTTGGGCTCCAGCATGTGCGACGCGGCGTCCACCCGGAACCCGCTGACGCCCAGCTGCAGCCAGAATCCCATGATGCGCTTGACCTCTTCGCGCACCCGCGGGTTGGCGTGGTTCAGCGAGGGCTGGTGATGGTAGAAGGTGTGAAAGTAGTGCTGCCCCGCCTCCTCGTCCCAGTGCCACACGCTTTCTTCCACGCCGGGAAAGATGGGCTGATAGTCCGGGTGCTCGGGCGGCTCGTCCACCCAGATGTAGTAGTCGCGATACGGCGAGTCGCGGTCCGCGCGCGCCGCCTGGAACCAGGGGTGCTGGTCGCTGGTGTGCTCCACCACCAGGTCCACCATCACCCGCAGGCCGCGGCTGTCCGCCTCGCGCAGGAACTCCACGAAGTCGCCGGGATCGCCAAAGCGGCGGTCCACGCCGTAGAAGTCGGAGATGTCGTAGCCGTTGTCGCGGTCGGGGCCGGGAAAGAAGGGCAGGATCCACAGACAGTTGACGCCCAGCCCCTGCAGGTAGTCCAGCCGGCGGGTGAGCCCCGCGAAGTCGCCGCTGCCGTCCCCGTTGCTGTCCAGGAACGTCCCCACGTCCACGCCGTAGATGATGGCGTCGCGCCACCACTGGTCGCTGATTCCCACGCCTCCCCTCCCGGTTGCGGGTTGACCCCGCGCGCGCCGCCCGCAGCTTTTGCGCCTCGCGGCTCCCTGCCTCATGCATGCCCCGCCCTCGGTCGCGTTCGGGAAGGCGGACGGACTCCATGACGTGGCTGGTGAGAAACCCGTCCTGGGCCATGATCGCCGGCTCAGCATGGAGAGGGGAGGATTCGCCGCTCTGCGGCCTCCAATCCTTGGCCCGCGTCGCTGCGCTTCGACGCGCTGGTGACACGCGTCGGCTTGGGAACCCGTCTTGCCGGGTCCATTGCGCGGACCAGGGAGAGGTGGAGCCGGGGATGCGCGATCGAGGGGAGGTCCGGTGCGGCAGCTGATGGTGCGCGTCCCGCACGGCGCGGGCGCGCGGGTGCTGGAGATTGCCGGCCGGCACCAAGCGGTGAACGCGTCGCGCTGGGACGCGGCCGGCGGGGACGGCGAGCGCTGCGAGATGGTGCTCGTTCACCTGCCCAACGAGCGCCTTGGCCCGTTCGCCGACGCGGTGGAGGCGCTGCCCGACGTGCACGTGTCGCTGGTGGATGCCGGCGCGCTGGCCATGCGCCCGCCCGCGGACCAGGTGGCCCGGCAGACGCGGGACGTAACGCCGCGCAGCCCGCTGGAGATCTACCTGGCCGGGCTGCAGTCCATCGGCTCGTGGAAGGGCTTCATGGCCTACGCGGGCATCGCGGGGGTGGTGGTCTGGATCGGGCTCATCACCAACACGGTCGCGCTGCTGGTGGGCGCCATGCTCATCGCGCCGTTCGCCAGCCCGGCCGTGAACGCGGCGCTCGCCACCGCGCGCGGCGACGGCCGGCTGCTGGCCCGCTCGCTGGCGCGCTACGGGGCCGCGCTCGCCCTCACCGCCGCCGTTGCCGCCGTCCTCACGCTCGCCTTCGGCCAGGACCACGCGACCGCGGAGATGGTCGCCATCGCCAGCGTGTCACCGGCGGCCTTCCTTCTTCCCCTGGCGGCCGGCGCGGCGGGCGCGCTTACCCTGTGCCAGGCGCAGCGCAGCAGCCTGGTTTCCGGCGCGGGCGCCGGGCTCCTGGTCGCCGCCTCGCTGGCGCCTCCCGCGGGCGTCCTGGGGATCAGCGCCGTCCTGGGGCGGTGGGACCTGGCCGGCGACGCGGCCTATCTCCTGTCCCTGCAGCTGGTGGGGATCGACCTGGCGGGCGCCGCGGTGTTCCGCCTGTTCGGGGTGGGGCCGCGCGGGCAGCGCTACCCGCACGGACACCCGTGGGCCGCGCGCGGCGCCGGGGTGGCGCTGGCGGGCGCGTTCGCCGCGCTGCTCGCGCTGCAGTTCACCACACCGCATCCCCACCTGCAGCGCGCGGGCGTGGAGAGCCGCGCCCGCTCCGCGGCCATCGCGGCGGTGCGGCAGGACGCGCGCGTGCGCCTGCTGGAGGTGCGCGCCGACTTTCCCCGCCCGGACGGGGCCGCCGACCATCCGCTGTGGGTCCGCGTGTACGTGGAACGCCGCGCGGACGCCGCGCCGCGGGACGTGAAGGAGCAGACCGCGCGCCGGGTGGCCGACGCGGTCGCGGCCCGGCTGCCCGGCGTGACCCCGCTCGTCGAGGTGACGGTGCTGGAGCGGCCTTCCTCCAAACCCCGCTGAGAAACCGCAGAGAACGATGCTGGCGAGACTGCACCTCATCTGGACGAAGGTCCGCGACAGCCTGTGGTTCCTTCCCGGCGTGCTCACGCTGGTGGGGGCGGTGCTGGCCATCACCGTCACCCGGGCGGAGCAGCGTGGCGCCTTCGCAGGGAGCATGCTGCGCAGCTGGATCTTCGGCGGCGGGGTGGATGGAGCGCGCGGCGTGCTGGAGGCCATCGCCGGCGGGCTGATCACCGTCACGGGCGTCGTCTTTTCCGTGACCATCGTGGCGCTGCAGCTGGCGAGCAGCCAGTTCACGCCCCGCGTGCTGCGCAACTTCACCGCGGACCGTGGCAATCAGCTGGTGCTGGGCGTCTTCATCGGCACCTTTACGTACACCGTACTGGTGCTGCGGACGGTGCGCTCCGCCGCGGACGGCGGCGACCCGTTCGTGCCGCGCGTGGGGGTCACGCTGGCGGTGGCGCTGGTGCTCGTCGCCATCGGCTTCCTGATCTTCTACATCAACCACTCCGCGCGCTCCATCCAGGTGGCCGCCATCCTGGAGCGCGTGACCCGCCGGACGCTCGGGGACGTACACCGCATCTTTCCCGAGCAGATCGGGCACGCGGACGAGGCCGAGCCGGGTGATCCGCGCCTGCCGGAGCAGCCGTCCGCCACCGTCGCCGCGGACTCGGCGGGGTACCTGCAGGCCGTGGACGGGCGCAGCCTGTTCCGGCTGGGGACGGGAAGGCGCCTGGTGATCGCCATGGAACCGGCCATCGGCGACTTCGTCCTTCCCGGACAGCCGCTGGCGTCCGTCTCACCCCCGGCCGCGGTGGACGACGAGGTGTGCCGGCAGGTACGCAAGGCGTTCCTGCTGGGGCCGGAGCGCACGCCGGAGCAGGACGTGGAGTTCGGGATCGTGGAGATCTCCGACATCGCCATCAAGGCGCTGTCACCCGGCATCAACGATCCCACCACGGCGCACCGGTGCATCGACCGGCTGTCGCAGATCCTGCTGGAGCTGGGGACCCGGGCCCCGCCGCGGCCGTGGCGCACGGAGGAGGGGCACGTGCACTACCTGGCGCGGCACACCACCTTCGAGCGCGCCGTGGCGCTGGCCTTCGACCAGATCCGCCACTTCGGCGCGGACAACCCCGGCATTGCCGGCAAGCTCCTGGAAACGCTCACCCGCCTGGAGTCGCTGGTGCCGCCTTCTCGCCGGCCCGTTCTGGCCGCGCAGGCGCAGGCGGTGCGGGAGGGTACGCCAGAGGTGAGCGGAGAGCCGCGGTGAATGAGGCGGGAGAGGGAGCCCGCCGGTGGAACGCATGCGGGCCCGGCCGCACCACATCCCGCCATCATCCCCGCCTCACCCGTTCATCAGCGGGAGCACCCGATGGACACGACGAACCCGTTGACATAGGGGGAGGGGGTATATTAAACTGAGTCCGTGAACCCTGGAGCGGCAGATGGCTGCTCCCGCACGCCGAACCGGCGGAGAGGGACATGGATCACTCGCATCATCATCCGCACGATCGTCACCCGCCCCCGGCCGGGGACGAGCCGCCGGTGGAGCCCGGATATCCGGAGCACCCGGAAATCCCCCATCCGCCCGGACATCTTCCGGCGGACGATCACCACGCCCATCATCCGCCTCCCGCCGCGCACGCGGACCTCGGAAAG
>DATABT010000963.1:0-8584 GCA_036259455.1 Longimicrobium sp.
CCGGGGCCGCGCTCCGCGAAAGTACCAGACCAGGAAGACGGAAGATGCGGAAGACGATTCCGTTGCTCGCGGCGGCGGCTGTGCTCGCCACGGCCGGCAGCGCGCAGGCACAGAGCGGGTTCGCGCTCAAGGGGCACTACCTGTTCAACGCCAGCGACGTGGAGAACCGCGAGACGCAGACGCCGGTGGCCGACGGCTTCAGCGTGGGCGCGGAGCTGGTGCTGCCGTTCAGCGTGGGCGTGGGCGTGACGGTGTACACCACCGGCAAGGCCACCGAGGTGGACCGCGAGAGCACCAGCTTTGGCGTGCTGGCGGAGGCCAACTACTTCATCGACATTCCACTGCTGCCGGTGACGCCGTACGTGGGCGTGCACGGCGGGCTGGGGCGGTACACCATCGAGGACGCCAGCGCGGCGGACCCGGAGTTCAGGGACTCGCGCACGCAGCTGGGGTGGCAGGTGGGCGCGCGGTTCCAGCTGAGCCCCATGTTCGGCCTGGACGCGCAGTACCGCCGCGTGAGCGAGTTCGCGGAGGAAACGCAGGGCGGCGACCTGGAGCGCGACCAGGTGCTCGTGGGCATCACGCTCTTCTAGGCTTCGGCGCGCCCGCCGCGGAAGAGCATCTCGCGGAGGGCGCGTGGCCCCTGCCGGCCATCTCGCCCACCGCCACACCCGGGTTAGAACCCGTGGCTGAAATGCCAGAAGCCCCGTCCCGGCGCGCTACGGTGCCGAACGGGGCTTCAACTTCGTACGCGGCAAACCTTCTGCGGAGCATGGGCCCTCCCCACGCGAGCAGGTGAAGCCCCGCCGGGCGAGCTCCGCGAGCCCAGGGCGGGGCTTGTGGCATTCATAGCCCCGGGCTTCAGCCCGGGGTTGTGGGCGTGGGCGAAACCACGTGTGGTTCGCCGCGGGAGACGCCGGAGAAAACACGCAGACAGGGGCGCGGCCGGGGTGATCGCCCCGTCCGCGCCCTCGTTTGTTCCCCTGCCCCTCACGCGCAATGCTGCTTTTTGTTCGGGGAGATCGTGTCCCGGACTGGGGCGCGAATGGCGCAGGCGCTGGCGCCTTTCTGTCGGTCAAGAGTTTCTATCTGCTCCGGATGGTGGGAGCAGAACACAGAAATAGTCCTCCCGGAACGGGGAACGTACGGCGGGAAAATTCTACCGATTTGTTTGTCTGGCAAAGGCTTGGACGAATGAGGCAGCGCCTCGGACGTACGGGAACAAACGTTCGGGCTGCGCGAAGTAAATTTGTGGAACATTCTTGGCGGACAACGTGAGCGGGTCCCGCAACCACGGGTCCCGCAGGCGGCCTTCGCGGTTTCAGCATCCGGCTAGCGCTCCCCACCTGCCAGCCCGCCGCGCTTCCCAATCCGCCCAACGGCAGCAACCGGCGCCCCGCCCCGCGCGGCGCGCCGTTCCGTCCCCTCCGCGCTCACGGCGCGACGGGCTGGCGTTCCCACTTTCGCCCGCGAACCGCGACGAATGCTGGACCTGGCGCTGGAGTTTCTGCGAGACGAGCTGAACGGCTACATCGCCGCGCGCACCGGCTCCGACCAGGAGGCGGTGGTGCTGTCGCGCTTTCCCGCCGCGGCCGCCGACAAGTACGGCTTCGACGAAGACAAGCTGGGGATGACGGTGATCAACCTGGAGGAGGAGCGCACGGCGAAGACGCAGCTCCCCACCCACACGTACGTGAACGGCCAGCACGTGGTGCGCGAGCCGGACATCAAGATCAACGTCCACACCCTCATCGGCGCCAACTACAAGCAGTACGACGAGGCACTGAAGTTCATCTCCCTGGTGCTGCTCTTCTTTCAGTCGCACCCCGTCTTTACCCCCACGGACTACCCGGCGCTGGACCCGTCCATCGAACGGCTCGGCGTGGAGCTGCAGTCGCCCAATTACGAGCAGCTGAACCAGATCTGGGGATTCGTGGGCGCAAAGCAGCTGCCCTCGGTGATCTACAAGGTGCGCATGGTGGTGCTGCAGGACGTGGAGCCCGCGCAGACGCGCCCGCCCCTCACCGGAATCGCCATCACCTCCACGGCACGATGAACGTCCAGTTCGAGACCCTGTTCACCCTGCGCGTGGCGCACACCTACTACACGGGCACGTGCCGCGACTTCGCGGTGCTGATCCCGGAGCAGACGGCGGCGGCGATGCGCAGCGGACGGCTGCTGGCGCGCGAGGTGGAGGGCGTGCTGCACGTGCTGTACGAGGCGGACGAGCTGGGCGTGCCGCGCGTGCCCATCGCCGGGACGACGCTGCGGCTGGGGCTGCGGCTGCTGAACCCGTACTTCGGCAACTTCACGGCGCTGCCGGCGGAATTCCCCGCCCGGCGGCTGCGCTACACCAACGCGGCGGACCCGGACACGCTGGCGCAGGCGGCGGGCGTCACCTTCGTGGGCGACACCTTCACGCACGTCCTTACGCAGGCGGGGCGGCCGGCGACGGTCACCCTGCGCGACGCGGGCGGCGCCGTGCTCCAGCAGGACGCGGTGACGGCGGAGGACGGGCGCACGGCGCTCTCCTATGACATGCGCGGCAGGCCGGCGGGCCCGCTGACGGTGGAGGAGTCGTTTCCCGGCAACGTGAACGCGTCCACGGCGCTGTACCTGGACCCCGCGCTGCGCGACGCCGCGGCGGTGGTGGAGGTGACGATCGACGACGACTTCTACGGCGCCCCGCCGGCGCTGCAGATCGCCTTCGAGGCCAGCGCCGCGGTGCTGAGCTACTACGTGGTGGTGGACGGATACACCAACAACGAGTTCAACGGCCTGGAGGTGACGGACGAGGGCGCGGGCACGGAGGACCGCGATCCCATCGTCTTCGCCCGCATCGCCTCCGACGGCTTTACCAGCACGGAGATTCCGGCGTCGCTCCTTGCCCCGGGCGGCGAGCGGGTAGTGCTCTTTCGCTCCCAGGGCGAGCTCGCCCGGCAGGAGCGGGGGAGGGGCAGGATCCAGCTGAGCAGGCAGAACGATGTGCTGATGGCGAACCTGCCGCAGCCCGGGGTGGAACGGGCCAAGGCCGACCTGATCATCCACCTGTCCAAACCGTGAGGTGGCCCGTATGCCAACGTACAAGACCCCCGACGTCTACGTGGAAGAGATCTCCGTCTTTCCGCCTTCCGTGGCGGAGGTGGAAACGGCCGTGCCCGCCTTTGTGGGCTACACCGAGCGGGCGCGCCGCACCACGGACGGCGACCTGCTGCTCAGACCCACCAAGATCTACTCCCTCAAGGAGTTCGAGGACCTGTTCGGCTTCGCCTTCGAGGAAAGCATCGACGTGGACGTGACGGTGGACGCCGTCACGGGCGAGATGGCGGTCACCGGCTTCGACGTGGCGGGGGTGGCGCCGACCGACACCTTTCTTCCCACCTACCTGCTGTACTACGCCGTGAAGATGTTCTTCGACAACGGCGGCGGGCAGTGCTACGTGATCAGCATCGGCGGCTTCACCGACCCGGTGGACGCGGCGGACATGACGGCGGGGCTGGACGCGCTGCGGCTGGAGGACGAGCCCACCCTGATCGTCGTTCCCGAGATGGCGCGCCTTGCCGAGGCCGGCTACCGCAACGTGAGCCAGGCCGCGCTGCTGCAGTGCGCGCAGCTGGGCGACCGCTTCGCCATCCTGGACGCCTACCGCGGCGCGCTGGGCCAGAACCTGGACAGCGACGTGAGCGACGGCCAGGGCGGCTTTCTCACCAACCTGGAGGCCGCCCGCGACGTGGTGGGGAACGCCAACCTCAAGTACGGCGCGCTCTACTACCCGTACGTGCGCACCACGCTCAACTACTGGACCGACGAGGACGCCACGGTGGACGTGGCCATCGACGGGGGGACGCCGGCGGCGCTGGGCACGCTGCGCACCGCCAACACGGCCGTCTACAACTTCGTCAGGGCGGCGCTCAAGGACCGCTTCGTCATCATGCCGCCCAGCGGCGCGGTGGCGGGCGTGTACGCCCACACCGACGAGACGCGCGGGGTGTGGAAGGCGCCCGCCAACGTGAGCCTGGCCGACGTGCTGGAGCCCATCATCCGCCTGGACAACGTGCGCCAGGACGACCTGAACGTGGACGCCACCACGGGCAAGAGCATCAACGCCATCCGCGCCTTCGCGGGCAAGGGCACGCTGGTGTGGGGCGGGCGCACGCTGGCGGGGAACGACAACGAGTGGCGCTACATCTCCGTGCGCCGGTTCTTCAACACGGCCGAGGAGAGCATCAAGAAGAGCACCTACTGGGCGGTGTTCGAGCCCAACGACGCCAACACCTGGGTCAAGGTGCGCGGGATGATCGAGAACTACCTCACGCAGAAGTGGCGCGAGGGCGCGCTGGCGGGGGCCACCCCCAAGGAGGCGTTCTTCGTCCGCTGCGGGCTGGGCACCACCATGAGCGCGGTGGACATCCTGGAGGGGCGGATGAACGTGGAGATCGGGATGGCGGTGGTGCGCCCGGCCGAGTTCATCATCCTCAAGTTCTCGCACAAGCTGCAGACCTCGTGACCGGCCCGATCCGGTCCCCGGCCTCTCCCTGATCATCCGCCTGGAGGAAGCGCACCATGCCGACCCTGTACCCCATCGCCGCGTTCCACTTCACCGTCGACTGGCGCGGCCAGCGCGCCGGGTTCACCGAGGTCACGGGCCTCACGCAGGAGGCCCAGGTCATCGAGTACCGCGACGGCGACTTCAAGGAGTTCTCGTCGGTCAAGATGCCCGGCCTGCGCAAGTTCAACAACATCGTGCTCAAGCGCGGCATCTTCGCCAACGACACCGAGTTCTTCCGCTGGCTGAGCACGGTGAACAAGCTGGCCAACGTGGAGCGGCGCGACCTGACCATCATGCTGCTGAACGACAAGCACGAGCCGGTGATGAAGTGGAACGTCACCCGCGCCTTCCCCACCAAGGTAGAAGGCCCCGCGCTCAAGGCCACGGGCA
The DNA here is from genome assembly GCA_036259455.1 of Longimicrobium sp. GTDB lineage: Bacteria > Gemmatimonadota > Gemmatimonadetes > Longimicrobiales > Longimicrobiaceae > Longimicrobium. The sequence continues at coordinate 4,940 of DATABT010000963.1, forward strand.
ACGAGGTGGCCATCGAGTCCATCGAGCTGGCGCACGAAGGACTCGAGGTGCAGGAGGGCTGACCGGGGCCCTCTCCCCCGGCCGGCTTCGCCGCTCGCTCCTCGCTCGCGGCGACCCTTCCCCCGACCCCGGGGGGGGTGATCCAGGCAAGTCTGGCGCACGGGACGAAGTTCAACCTCCCCCAGGGTTTTTTTGGGGGAGCTCGCGAGGTGACGAGCGGGAGGGGGCGCCCGCGCGGGCCCCGCCCCATCACCATTGATCTGCCGAACCACCGGAACCGATGCCGTTCTACTATCCACCCGTGGGCTTCCACTTTCGCGTTGAGGTGCTGGGGCTTCCGCCCAGCGCCAACGACGTGCGCTTCAGCGAGGTCAGCGGCCTTTCCGTGGAGATGAGCACGGAAGAGGTGGCCGAGGGCGGCGAAAACCGGTTCCTGCAGAAGTATCCCGTCCGCGCCAAGTATCCCGAGCTCGTGCTCAAGCGGGGGCTGCTGGTGAACAGCGAGGTGGCGGAGTGGATCCGCGCCTGTACGGAGGACTTCGTCATCACCCCCAACAACGTGGACGTGACGCTGCTGAACGACGAGCACCAGCCGCTGCTGACCTGGCATCTCGTCAACGCGTATCCCACCAAGTGGTCCGCCAGCGACCTGAACGCCACCAGCAACGCCGTGGTCATCGAGTCGCTGCAGCTGTTCTACCAGTACTTCACCATGGACCGTGGATAGACGATGCCCATCATCGTGGACGAGGTGGTGATCTCGGTAGAGGTGGGGAACGCGGCCGCGGGGGGCGCGGCGTCGGCGCCCGGCGGCACGCAGGACAGGCAGGCGATCGTGGCCGAGTGCGTGGAGCGCGTGCTCGACATCCTGGCCCAGAAGGCGGAGCCCTGAGGCAATGGCGGACCGCGGCACGCTGGAAAAGGTGGTGATCAAGGCCTTCACCACGCCGGACTTTACGGGCTCGCCCATCGACGAGTTCCGCGCGTTCGTCAATCCCAACGAGATCACGCTGGCGTACGAGATGGAGTACGACAGCGGGCAGGGCGCGGGGACGACGGGGAGCCGCATGGAGTTCAAGAAGGTCAAACCGGGCGACATGTCGCTCACCTTCTTTCTGGACGGCACCGGCGCCAACGGAACGCCGCTGGACGTGCAGGAGGCCATCGCGAAGTTCCAGACCGTCACCGGGTACAACGGCGAAATCCACCGCCCCAACTACCTGAAGGTGGTGTGGGGGACGCTGCAGGTGAAGCGGTGCGTGCTCAAGAGCGCGTCCATCGCCTACAAGCTCTTCAAGCCCGACGGCGTGCCGCTGCGCGCGGTGATCAGCGCCACCTTCACCGACAGCAGCGACGACCAGACGCGCGTCGCCATTCAGCAGGACCAGTCGGCGGACCTCACGCACGTGCGCGTGGTCAAGGCGGGCGACACGCTGCCGGCCCTCTGCGCGCGCATCTACGGCGACCCCGGCTGGTACCTGGCCGTGGCACGGTTCAACGGGCTGGACAACTTTCGCGTGCTGGCCGCCGGCACGCGCATCGTCCTTCCTCCGGCGGAGCAGCTGCGGGCGCTGGAGCCCGCCCTGGCCGCCGCGCGCGCCGGCGCGGGGAGGTAGCCATTCCGCAGGAGCGCACCCTCCCCATCCCCGCGGAGCACCGCGAGTTCACCGTCAGGGCCGGGGGCCAGGCGGTCTCGCGCGAGCACCACCTGCAGGCCGTCTACGTGACGAAGACGGTGAACCGGGTGAGCGCGGCGCGGCTGGTCTACGCGGACGGATCGGCCTCCGCCGGCGGCTTTCCGCTCAGCGACGCCGACACCTTTCTCCCCGGGCAGACGGTGGAGATCCTGGCCGGCGCGGGGGCGGACCCGGTGTCGATCTTCACCGGGATCGTGGTGCGGCAGAGCCTGAAGGTGCGCGACCACGCGGCGCCGCAGCTGGTCGTCGAGTGCCGGCACGCGGCGGTCAGGCTGACGGTGGGCCGCAAGAGCGCCTACTTCCTGGACCAGACCGACGCGGACGTGATCACCGCGCTGCTGGACGGCGCGGGGCTGGACTCCGACGTGGAGAGCACGTCCGCCACGCATCCCCACCTCGTGCAGTACGCCAGCACGGACTGGGACTTCCTGGTGGCGCGCGCGGAGGCGAACGGGCGGCTGGTGCTGACCAACGGGGCGGCGGTGGAGGTGAAGGCGCCCGTGTTCGACGGGAGCGCCGCGGTAACGCTGGCCTTTGGCGCCACGCTGCTGGAGATGGACGCGGAGATGGACGCGCGGGGCCAGTACGCGGCGGTCAAGGGCCGGACGTGGGACGCGGCGCAGCAGGCGGTGGTGGAGAAGGACGCGGCCGATCCGGGCGTGGCCGGCGCGGGCAACGTGCAGCCGGATGCGCTCGCCGACGTGGTCGCGCTGCCGCACTACGACCTCTCCCACGCGGCGCTGAGCGAGGAAGAGGCGCAGGCCTGGGCGGATGCGCAGTGGCTGAAGAGCCGGATGAGCAAGACCAGCGGCCGCATCAAGTGCGAGGGGATCGCGACGGTGAACCCGGGCGACCTGGTGGATCTGTCCGGCGTGGGCGCGCGGTTCAGCGGCACGGTGTTCGTCACCGGCGTGCGCCACGACTTCGACCTGGTGCAGGGGTGGAAGACGCACGTGCAGTTCGGCGGAACGGAGGGGTGGCGCGCGGAGGAGGCGCCCGTTTCCGCGCCGCGGGCCGGGGCGCTGCTCCCCGGCGTGAGCGGGCTGCAGGTGGGCGTGGTGGTGACCAACGAGGACCCGGAAGGCGAGCACCGCGTGCGCGTACGCATGCCGCTGGTGAGCGCGGACGCGGACGGCGCCTGGGCGCGCGTGGCGTCGGTGGATGCGGGGCCGGAGCGCGGCGTCTTCATGCGCCCGGAGGTGGGCGACGAGGTGGTGCTCGGCTTTGTGAACGACGACCCGCGCCAGCCGGTGATCCTGGGGATGCTGCACAGCAGCGCCCACGCGCCGCACCTGACGGGGAGCGACGACAACCACGACAAGGGCTACCAGAGCCGGTCGAAGATGAAGCTGACCTTCAACGACGACACGGTGGTGGTCACGCTGGAAACGCCCGCCGGCAACACGATCACGCTCAGCGAAGCGGACAAGGCGGTCAAGATCGTGGACCAGAACGGCAACAAGCTGGAGATGACGACCGACGGCATCGTCATCCAGAGCGCCAAGGCGCTGGAGCTCAAGGCCGGGACCGAGCTCAAGCTGCAGTCCGGCACCTCGCTGAGCGTAAAGGGCGGCTCGGACCTGAAGATGGAGGGCGCCGCCGGCGCGGAGCTGTCCAGCAGCGCCATCACGAAGGTGAAGGGGAGTCTGCTGCAGTTGAACTGACGGGGTGGGTGGATTGTGAATGAATGGTCGTTCACAATTCGGTGGGTTTTCGGGCCCTCTCCCCGCCAGGCCTTTCGCTCGTTCCGCGACGCCTCTCCCAACCCCGGGAGGGTGATGGAAGGCCGGTGCGACCGTGGCTGGGCGGGTCGATGCCAGGGTTTTACAGCGTCGCGCTGCGCGCGGACCCCCCTCCCCGGCCCTCCCCCGCAAACTGCGCGGGGGAGGGAGAACGGCACCGGGTTCGAAACGCAGTCGAAGTTCTCCCCTCTCCGCCAGGAACGAGC
>DATABT010000964.1:0-3071 GCA_036259455.1 Longimicrobium sp.
ACCAGCACGCGCATGGCGCCGCGGCCCCCCTGCGCGGCGGCGGTCCGCGCGGCCTCCACGCGCACGGCGGCGTCGCGGTGGGTGGCGGCCTCCCCCGCCCAGCGGCGCGCGATCTCCGGGTCCGTGCCGCTCTGCGAAGCCAGCTCCAGCAGCGTGCGCGTCCGCACGGGGTTGGGATCCTGCACGGCGTGCGCGATCAGCCGGTCCGCCGTACCCTCCGTCGACACCAGGACGCGGAAGATGGCGGCGCGCAGATCGGAATCGCCCGCGCGGTAGAGAGGCCCCTCCAGCATCTGCAGGGCGTCCGCGCCCATGAAGACGAAGAAGCGCAGAATGCGGTCGCGGTCGGCCCCGCCGTACGGCAGCCGGTCGAGCAGTCGGTGAAGCATGGCCGTGGTCCCCGCCCGGCGCAGCGCCTGGAGCGCGCTCTCGCGGAAGAAGCGGGTGCGGTCCGGGCGCTCCGCCTCGCGCACCAGCGCGTCCAGCAGCTCCACCGCCTGCGCGTGCGCGTCGCTCTTGAGCAGCGTGAGCGCCGTGCGCGCCGCGGATTCCGACAGTTCGTCGAAGCGCGTTACGGTAGACGCCTCGTGCAGCAGCCGCGGCAGCGCCTCCACCTGCGCGCCGCTGTGGTCCGTGGTGCGAAAGAAGTGGTACATGTCGCTGCTGGGCGGCTCCTCGCGCCCGGCAGGCTCCCCCGCCCTCGCGCCAAAACTGGACGGTGCGGCGGCATGCCCCGCTTCCGGCACCGGCGGGGCGCCGAAGTCCGCCACGTCGTCCACGAACTCGAACTCCGCCAGCTCGGTGCTCTCCATCTCCTCGTCCCACGGCATCCCCGAAGCGGAGGACGCGGGCGCGGCGGCGGGCGCCGGCGGCTGCGCCCCAGAGGACGCAGGCGCGGCGGGCGTGGGTTTGGCCGGTTCGGCGGATGCGCGAGTCGCGGGCGCGGCATCCACCGACACACCCGGGCCGGCGCCGAAGCCGGCGGCGCGCGCGGGCGGCTTGTAGACCTCCCCGGCGGCGGTGCTGGCGTACAGGCCGCGCGGCCGCGCCTCCGCCAGCGCGCCGATCGCGCCCCCCTGCCCCAGCTCTGCCGACGAGCGCGCGGCGATGGATCCGAATGTCTCCAGGTCCTCGGCGGACGCATCCGGCGTAAAGCCGACGCGGTTCAGGCGCAGGGTGATCAGGTGCCCGGCGGCGCGCAGCAGGACGGGATCCACACCGCCCACCAGCTGTCCCTTGTGGGTGAAGCCGGTGAACTGTACGTCCAGCACCAGGCTCTTCTGCGCGGCGAACACCTCGTCCAGCGCCACCCGCGCCTCCCGGGCGCGCGCGGACGCCTCGCCGTCGCGCAGCACCAGGGCGGCGAGCGCGCGGACGAAGCGGGCGGCGGCTTCGGAGACGTCGGGCATCAGAGTGGGCTGGGGGATGAAATGGCGGTAGAGAAAAGGGTTCAAGTGCCCAGTGTCAAGTGCCCAGTGCTAATGCACCTGGAGGCGTCCACCCCACATCGATTCTGCACCGGGCACTTGATCCTGGGCACTGGGCACTGGGCACCCAAGGCACTACGTCCGCGGCGCCTGCAGCTGCGCGGCCGGCTTCCGCTCCAGCCGTCCGAACATGGCCAGAAACCGGAGCCGCCACACGCGCCACACGGCCTCGCGGACGATCTTCTTGCTCATCTTGCTCTCGCCCTGGTCGCGGTCCACGAACATGATGGGAATTTCGCCCAGGCGAAAGCCCTTCTTCCAGGCGCGAAAGCTCATCTCGATCTGGAAGGCGTACCCGTTGCTCTCCACCCGGTCCAGGTCGATGGCGGCCAGCACCTCGCGGCGAAAGCACTTGAAGCCGCCCGTGGCGTCGGCGATGGGGAGCCCGGTCACCCAGCCGGCGTAGATGTTGGCGAACCAGCTCAGCAGCAGCCGCCCCATGGGCCAGTTGACCACCGTCACGCGTCCGTGCAGGTAGCGCGAGCCCAGCACCAGGTCGTAGTTCTCGATGGCGTCCAGAAACTGCGGCAGGTGCACGGGATCGTGCGAGAAGTCGGCGTCCATCTCGAACAGGACGTCGTACCCCCGCTCCAGCCCCCACTTGAAGCCGGCCAGGTACGCCGTGCCCAGCCCCAGCTTGCCGGTGCGATGGAGCACGTGCACGCGCGGCTCGGCGGCCGAGATCTCGTCGGCCATCTGCCCCGTGCCGTCGGGCGACGCGTCATCCACCACCAGGATCTCCAGCCGCGAATCGCGGGAGAGGACCGACGGGATGAGGCGAGGAAGGTTTTCGCTCTCGTTGTAGGTCGGGATGATGACGAGCGCGCGCTCCAACGACGACACGTGCCTGCGGGAACCGGGGGGAGTGCTTGTATCTGCCTTGAAAAGCCCGTAGGTTGGGCAGGATGCACAACCTATCGCGGCGTACCCTCCCTCACAAGTGAAGGTCCTGTACCTGGTCTCGGCGTATGCCCGGGACCCGTCTGACGTCATCACCCCGTGGATGGTGGAGACCATCCGCCGGCTGCGGCCGCGGGGGGTGGAAGTGGAGGTCCTGGCGCCGTCCTACCGCGGCCTGCGCACGCAGGTGGTGGACGGCGTGCGCGTGCACCGCTTTCGCTACGCGCCGCGCCCGTGGGAAACGCTGACGCACGACCAGACGGCGCCGGACCGCATCCGCGAGCGCCCCGTCTTCATGGGCCTGGTTCCCGGCTACGTGGCGTCCGGGTCGCTGGCGGCGGCGCGGCTGGCGCGCTCGGGCGAGTTTTCCGTCATCCACGCCTTCTGGCCCCTGCCCCACGGCCTTATCGGGCTGGCGGCCAGGCGCGCGTCGGGCGTCCCCCTGGTCTCCACCTTCTTCGGGGTGGAGCTGACGTGGATGGAGAAGGAACTGCCGTTCCTTTCCCCCATCCTCAAGCGCATCGTCCGTGGGTCGGACGCGGTGACGGCCATCAGCACCTACACGGCGGAGCGGCTGCGCGGGCAGGTGCCCGCCGCCGATCCCGCCATCATCCCCTTTGGCGCCACGGTGGAGCCGCGCGCCGACTCCCCTGCCCCACGGACGGACCCGGACGCGCCCTTCGA
>DATABT010000965.1:0-10757 GCA_036259455.1 Longimicrobium sp.
GCATCGGAGGCGGGTCCCGGGACGTGCGGCCAGCCATGAGCGTGGGTGAGTAGATTTCTCAGTCGGCGCAACAAGATCCTGCATGAGGCAAGTCCTCGTGGGCGCCTCCTTCGAAATGACAGCTCACGGCGCAGACTTCGTCCGTGCAACGAAATCCGCGATGGACCTTTATTCGTCGCGCGCACCGCGGTGGGGCGGGCCGACTCGCGCTAACGCAATCGTAAACCACTCGCTTTGACAAAGCGGGGCCGCGTGGACATCTTACCCGAATGTCTTGCGAGCAGCTCCTCCAGCAGATCAAGCTGAACGGCACGGTGCCGCGGCACGTGGCCATCATCATGGATGGCAACGGCCGCTGGGCCCGCGAGCGCGGCCGCCCGCGCGAGTTCGGGCACCGCGCCGGGATGACGGCCGTGCGCGCCGCCGTGGAGGCCGCCGGCGACGCGGGGGTGGAGGTGCTCACGCTGTTCGCGTTCAGCAGCGAGAACTGGCACCGCCCCCAGGGTGAGGTGGCCGCGCTGATGGCGCTGCTGGAGCTGTACGTGCGCAAGGAGCGGCGCGAGCTCAAGGAAAAGGGCATCGAGGTCCGCGCCGTGGGCGACCTGCACCGCCTGGGGCCCCGCACCCGCGCCGCCATCCAGTCCATCGTGGACCACACCCGCGGCTGCAACCGCATGCGCCTGAACCTGGCCATCAGCTACGGCGCGCGCGACGAGATCGTCAACGCCGCCCGCCGCCTGGCCGAGCGCGTGCGCGAGGGAACGCTGATGCCGGGCGAAATCGACGAGGAGCTGTTCGCCCAGCAGCTGTATTTCGCCGGCGATCCGGACCCGGACCTGCTCATTCGCACCAGCGGCGAGCTGCGCATCAGCAACTTCATGCTCTGGCAGCTGGCGTACACGGAGATGTACGTCTCCGACACGCTGTGGCCGGACTTTGGCCGCGAGCACCTGTTCCGCGCCATCCTCGACTACCAGCGGCGCGAGCGGCGCTTCGGCCGCGTCCTGGCGACCTGACCGTGGCCGCTTCGGAGACGCGCACCCGCGTCCTGGTCGCGGTCCCCGGAGTCATCGTCGCCCTCGGCGCCATCTACGCCGGGGGATGGGTGCTCGCGGCGCTGCTGGCCCTGATCGCCGCCCTCACGGCGCGCGAGCTCTTTCTGATGGCGGCCCGCAAGGCCCCCCGTCCGCTCGCCGCGCTGGGGATGGGGGGCGCCGCCGGCATCGTCCTGGCGGCGGCCGCCGCGCCGTCGGACGGGCTGGACAACCCGCTCCCCGCGGCCGTCCTCATCCTGGTCGCCCTGCTCGCCCCCGCCATCGCCATCTGGTCGCGCGGCGTGGAGGGCGAGCCGCTGCTGTCCGTCGCCGTCACCGTCTTCGGCGCGGGGTACGCGTCGCTGATGGGCTTCGCGCTCTACCTGCGCCACCTGCCGGGGATCGAGGACGCCGCGCACGCCAGCGCCATCCTCTTCGCGCCCGTGCTGCTGACGTGGGCCAGCGACACCTTTGCCTACTTCGGCGGGCGGGCGATGGGACGGCGCAAGCTCATCCCGAAGGTCAGCCCGGGAAAGACGGTGGAGGGCGCGCTTTCGGCCGTGATCGGAACCGTGGTGGTGGGTGCGGCGTACGCCCTGTTCCTCGCGCGCTTCGGCGGCTACGTGCCGACGCTCGCTGAGGGCGCGCTCTTCGGCCTCCTGGTGTCCGTGGCGGCGCAGGTGGGCGACCTTGCGGAGAGCGCATGGAAGCGCGACGTGGGCGTCAAGGACTCGGGGACCCTGCTTCCCGGGCACGGCGGCGCGCTGGACCGGTTCGACTCGCTGCTGTTCACCCTGCCGCTGGGGTACGCCTTCTTCCGCTTCGTCGTGGGTTTCTGAGGGTCTGACTTGAAGGGCGTCGCCATCCTGGGTGCCACCGGCTCCATCGGCGCCAGCGCGCTGGCCGTGCTGGAGCAGCACCCCGACCGCTTTCGCGCCGTCGCCTTGACCGCGCACCGCAGCGTGGACGCGCTGCGGGCGCTCGCCATCCGCCATCGCCCGTCCCTCGCCGTTGTCTCCGACGCGCGGGCGCCGGAGGGGCGCGAGGGCTCCACGCGCTGGGCCTCCGGGCGCCAGGCGCTGCTGGAGGCGGCGACGCACCCGGACGCCGACGTCGTGGTCAACGCGCTGGTGGGCGCGGCGGGGCTGGAGCCCACGCTGGCCGCGCTGGAGGCGGGAAAGCGCGTGGCCCTGGCCAACAAGGAGTCGCTGGTCTGCGGCGGGCCCCTGGTGATGGAGGCCGCGCGGCGGGGCGGGGGAGAGCTCCTTCCGGTCGACAGCGAGCACAGCGCCATCCTGCAGTGCCTGGCGGGCTCGCGGCCGGCGGACGTGCGGCGGCTGATCCTGACGGCGTCGGGCGGCCCCTTTCGCGACCTGCCGCCGGAGCTGCTGGAGTCGGTGACGCCCGCGGACGCGCTGCGGCATCCCACCTGGGACATGGGGGCCAAGATCACCATCGACAGCGCCACGCTGGCCAACAAGGCGCTGGAGGTGATCGAGGCCCACTTCCTCTTCGGGCTGGATTACGCGAATATCGAGGCGGTGGTGCACCCGCAGTCCATCATCCACTCCATGGTGGAGATGGTGGACGGCTCCGTGCTGGCGCAGATGGGGTTCCCCACCATGGAGCTCCCCGTCCTCTACGCGCTCACGTATCCGGAGCGGCTGCCGTACGAATGCCGACGCTTCGACCCCGTGGCGGCGGGCGCGCTGACCTTCGAAGCGGTGCGGACCGATCGCTTTCCCGCGTTCGCGCTGGGGGTGCAGGCGGGGCGGGCGGGCGGCACGGCCCCCGCGGTGTTCAACGCCGCCAACGAGGTGGCCGTGGCCGAGTTCCTGGCCGGACGCGCCCCCTTCGGCGGCATTGCCCGGGCCATCGCGGACGCGCTGGAGCGCTGCAGCGGCGGACCGGTGCGCGTGCTCGACGACGTGCGCCAGGCGGACGCGTGGGCCCGGCGCGCCGCACATGACTCCCTGAACCGGCTGGCCCCGTGTTGATGATTCTCGCGACCATCGTCGCGCTTTCGGTACTGATCCTGGTCCACGAGTTCGGGCACTTCTTCGCCGCGAAGTCGGTGGACATCGCCGCGCCGCGCTTTTCCCTGGGCCTGGGCCCCCGCGTGGCGGGCTTCAAGTGGGGCGAGACGGACTTCGTCATCAGCGCCATCCCGCTGGGCGGCTACGTCAAGATGGCGGGAATGGAGGACGACGAGGGGATGGAGGTGCTGGAGGGCGGCGAGGCGGCGCCCCCGGTGGATCCCTCGCGCACCTTCGACGCCAAGCCGATCTGGGCCCGCACCTGGGTGATCTCGGCGGGCGTGATCATGAACCTGCTCTTCGCGCTGCTCGCCAACATCTTCCTGGCGGCGGTGCAGGGCGAGCCGTACATCGCCGAGACGCGGCTGGCGCCCGTCACGGGCGTGGGCGGGACGGCGGCGCAGGTGGAGCAGATCCCGTCCGGGGCGCGCGTGGTGTCGGTGGGCGGCGAGCCGGTGTCCAGCTGGTCGGGGATGACGGAGAAGCTGGATGCCGCCCCCGCGGGGCCCATCGCCCTGGGGCTGGAGGGTCACCCGGCCGTCACGCTGACGCTCCCCGAGTCCGGGCGCTCGCGCGACACCCTCATCTCCGCGCTGCGCCCCATGGCGCCCCCGGTGATCGGCGCGCTGGTGCCGGACGAGCCGGGCGCGCGCGGCGGGCTGCTGCCGGGGGACCGCATCGTGAGCATCGACGGGGAGCCGATGCCCACCTGGACGCAGGAGGTGGAGCGCATTCGCACCAGCCCCGGCAGGTCCATGCGGGTGGAGATCGACCGCGACGGGCAGCGCCGCACCCTGACCGTCACCCCGCGCGCGGAGCGGGAGAACGGGGTGATGGTGGGCAAGATCGGCGCGTCGGAGGCGCCGCCCCGGCTGGCGTACCGCCGCGTGGGCTTCGGGGCGGCGCTGGCGCTGGGGTGGGATGACACGGTGCGGATGGTGAAGCTGCTGCTCACCACCCTGCGCGACCTGTTCACGGGCGCGCTGTCGCCGCGCAACCTGGGCGGGCTGCTGGCCATCGGCGAGGCGTCGGGCCAGAGCGCGGAGCGGGGGCCGCTGGAGTTCCTGGGCTTCCTGGCCTTTCTCTCCGTCAACCTTGCCGTCCTCAACCTGCTGCCGATCCCCATCCTGGACGGCGGGCACCTGATGTTTCTGGCCATCGAGGCCGTGCGCGGCCGTCCGCTCTCGCTGGAAGCGCGCATCCGCCTGTCGCACGTGGGGCTGATCATCGTGGTGGGGCTGATGCTGTGGGCCAACGGCAACGACGTGGTGCGGCTGGTGGAGCGGTACTTCAGCCGGTAAGGAGAGGGGATAGGGAATAGGGAATAGGGATTAGGGAATAGGGAATAGGGAATAGGGAATAGGGAATAGGATGCGCTTCTCCCGATCCTGTACGCTGTAACCTTGTCCCCGCTTCCGTCCCCTGTCTCCTCCCCAGAGCCCCCGGGCTTGAACAAAACGCCCCTTCGGTGGTAAAATACCGGGTTGTTCCGCGGCCCCTGCGAAGGAACGGATGTTCGTTCGGGGTACGCTGGTCCCCCCGCGGGCGCCGCCGGACAGGGACCGGGCGCCGACCCACCCCACTACAGCGAGACAGGCGAATGGAACGGACTCAGCTCGAATCGATCGAGCGTCTCCTTGTACGTGAGCGCGAAAAGATCCTGCGCTCGCTCGGCCGGTTTCAGCAGCAGAGCAAGCTGAGCCGCGAGAGCGCCGACGCGGACCTTTCCAGCTACTCGTTCCACATGGCCGACCAGGGGACCGACGCGATGGAGCGCGAAAAGTCGTTCCTGTTCGCCAGCAAGGAAGGCCGCTACCTCTACCGGATCGAAGAAGCGCTGCGCCGGCTGTACAAGGACCCGCAGGGCTTCGGCATTTGCCACGGCTGCAAGAAGGAGATCCCCTTCCAGCGCCTGGAGGCCCTTCCCCACGCGCGGTACTGCCTGGACTGCAAGCTGCGCGAAGAAGAGGAGAAGGCGGCGTAAGGGCAGGGAATAGGGAATAGCCGGCAACGGCAAAAGGGCGGCTCTCCGGCGATGGAGGGCCGCCCTTGGTGCGTCCGGCCGGCCGGTCAGGCGACGTAGATGATGTCCGCCGGGTGCTCCACACGGCGGATGGAGAGCAGCGGCGTGCTCCCGGGGCGGTGCGCGAGGGCGGGGGGGATGGCGTCCAGCTCCGGCGCGGCGCGCATCACCAGCCCCGCCTTGAGCATCCACCCGAGCGCCTGGCGCGCGCAGGGCGCGTCGACGCCGTCCACCAGCGCGCCGGCGGTGGTCACCGGTTCGGCGAGCAGCCGGCCGATCTGCGCCCGCACGGCGCCCATGGCCTCGGCGGGGACGTCGACGTCGAACGGAAACTGCGGATCGTTCACCGCCACCGATCCATCCTCGTTGCACGAGACGGCGTTCGCCAGCACGACCACCTGGTCCGGTGAGAGCGGCGCCTCGGGGGCGATTGCGCCGGGTGCCGTGCCGGTGTACGGCGCCAGCAGCCTGCGGTAGAGCTCGTACGCGGCCGGGCTGCGGCGCGCGGGGGGAAGCTTGCCCGTGTGCGGCGCGCAGGTGGCCCAGAACTCCCGCGTGAACTCCGTTTCGCGCAGCGGCCCGGAAGGAGACCGGGCGCGGCGGACGGTTTCGTCCACGATGCGGTCCAGCAGCCGCGCGTGGCGGGCGGCGGAGTACCGCTCCCGCGCGATCCGCCTCCCCCGCTCGCCGAAGGCGGCGCGCAGCTCCGGGTCGCGCAGAAGCTGCACGATGCGGTTGGCGGCTTCCCACCAGCTGGACTTCACGCCGTTGGCGCTCATCACCGTGCTCACCTGGAACCCCGCCTCGCCGTGGGCGATGGTGTCCTGCAGCCCGCCCCAGCGCGTGCCCACGACGGGCGTTCCGCACGCCATTGCCTCCACCGGCCCCAGGCCGAAGTTCTCGTCGTGGTGCAGCGTGAAGTTTACCGCCACGTCCGCGGCACCGTAGAGGGCACGCAGGTCGTCCGCGCCCAGCCCGCCCGCCTGGTGCACCCGCCCCGCCAGCCCCAGGCGGCTGATCATCCGGTGGAGGGAGGTCTTGAGGTGCAGCGGAAACACGCCGAACTCCGCGAACGGCACGTCATCCACCTTTCCCGCCAGCACCAGGTGCGCCTCCGGCACGGCCGCGTGGACCTGGGCGAACACCTTGAGCACGGTGTGGATGTTCTTTTCCACCGTCGCGCGGCCGGCGTACAGCACCAGCGGCGCCGCCGGGGGAATGCGCAGCCGTGCCCGCATGGCCGCGGTCTCCTCCTCGGTGGGCGGGTAGAACGTCCGCTCGCGGTAGCCGAACGGCAGCAGGCGCACGCAGGCGTTCTCGAACATGTTCTCCGCGATCGCCACGTCCGCCGTGCAGTTGGCCACCATCACGTCGCTGGCGCGCACGGTGTCGATCAGTGGCCGCAGCGCAAAAAAGCCACGCGGCAGGCTGCCCAGCAGCAGCATGCACAGCGGCACCGGCGAGCTGAGCTGCATGCGCGCGTCCAGCAGGTTGGGGTCCGGCTGCGAGACGATCACGTCGCACGACTCCACCAGCCGGTACGCCATCGCCGCGCGCTCTGCCTGGGAGACGTTGTAGTAGTCCGCGGGAAGAAGCACCAGATCGTGGCGCTCAGAGAGCGCTTCCTGGAACGCGGCGGCGACGTGGGAAAGGCTGGTGAGGCCGTCGGAAAGGCTCGCGGTGTTCAGTCCAACGCGCATCGTGGGCCCGGTGGATCAGGGTGTGGCGACTGGGAACGGATGATTGGTTATAGCAAAAAAGGGAATCATCCGAAAGCCGTCCGGACGGATTCAAGCAACGGGCGGCGGAGAAACGAAGCGAGGACGCGGAAAACCTTCTCCGCGCCCTCGCCGTTTCCTCCGTGCCCCGGCGTGATACCTCGCTCCGGGGTCAGAACAGCGCCATCTGCGCCGGCAGCCGCAGGGTGCGCAGGCGGGTGACGTCGATGGGCTCCATCGGCGCCTCCTGCCGTGCGACGCCCAGCATCCCCTGAAAGCGGCGGCGGGCCAGCGCCTCCCCGACGACCTCCTTCGCCAGCGACGGGTCGTTGGCGGCCTCGCTCATGTGCGCCAGCACCACGGCGCAAAGGCCGTCGTGGAAGAGCTCGCCCACCAGCTCGGCGGCGGCGCGGTTCGAGAGATGGCCGTGGCTGCCGCCGATGCGCGCCTTCACGGACCAGGGGTACGGGCTTTCGCGCAGCAGGATCTCGTCGTGGTTGCTTTCCAGCACCAGCACGTCGCACCCCTGCAGCGCGTGGCGCACGGGTGCCGTCGCCCGCCCCAGGTCCGTGGCGATCCCCAGCTTTTCTCCCGTCTCGCACTCGGTCACCGTCACCGCCACGGGGTCGATGGCGTCGTGCACGGTCAGGAACGGCGTCACGCGCAGCCCGCCGATCTCCACCGGCTCGGCGCTGCTGTAGGCGCGCACGTCCTCGCTGCCATCCAGCAGGCCGCGGCAGACGTTCTTCGTGAGATCGGTGAGGTACAGCGGCAGGTTCCAGCGGCGCGCGGCCACCCCCATCCCCCGCGTGTGGTCGCCATGGTCGTGCGTGACGAGCAGCGCCGTCAGGGACGCGGGGTCCACGTTTACGGCGGCCAGGCGGCGCTCCAGGTCGCGGCCGCTGAAGCCCGCGTCCACCAGCAGGCGCGTCTCCGCGGACTCGATCAGCACCGCGTTGCCGCGGCTGCCGCTGCCCAGGATGGTGACCTTCAAGAAAGTGCGTGAGTGCGGTAGTGCGGAAGGAGGATTACGAGTGCGAAAGTGCGAAAGTAACAGCGCGCGCGGCTCCGATCTACTACCGCACTCACGCACTGACGCACTCACGCACGTTCCCGCGACACCTCCCACGCGCGGCGCAGCTGGCCCGCCGCGCCGTCCGAGAGCGTCACCTTGCGGCGCGCCATGGCGCGGCCGGCCACGTCCAGGAACTTGTCCACCCGGTACGCCGTCAGGTCCTCTCCGGTTCCCCAGCTGAAAGGGGGGACGTACTTGGGCGGCAGCAGCGCGCCGTACAGGTTGCTCCCCGCGCCCACCACCGTCCCCGTGTTCAGCAGCAGGCCGATTCCCGTCTTCACGTGGTCGCCCAGAAAGCAGCCCACCTTCAGCTCGCCCGTGTCCTGCTCCCCCTCCGGCGTCCACAGGCGCACCGGGCCGTAGTTGTTCTTCAGGTCGCTGTTCGTCGTCTCGGCGCCCAGGTTCACCCACGCGCCCAGGTAGGCGTGGCCGATGTGCCCGTCGTGCGCCTTGTTCACCCAGTTCAGGCACACGCTCTCCGCGAACTCGCCGCGAATGCGGCACCCGTCGCCGACGGTCACCGCCTCCAGGTGTCCGCCCAGGATCAGCGAGTTGCGTCCCACGTACGCCGGCCCGGCAAGACGCGTGAACGCCTTGACCGTCACCCCGTCGTCCAGCCAGATGGGGCCCGCCGACGTGTCGAAGACCACGCACGGTTCCACCCGCACGCCGTTCCCCATCAGCACTCGATGCTCGCCGAGCTGGTATACGCCGGGCGGCAGCGCGGCCGATCCCGCGCCGGGAAAGAGCGCCTCCACGTCCGTCGCCACCTGGTCGGGGTTGCCGGACATCAGCTCCCACACGGGGCCGATCATCCGCCCCTCCAGCTCCACGGCCCCCGTGCGGTCGAGGATGGTCGGTGGATGGTCGAAGAACTCCGGCCCGGGCGAGGGCGCTCCCTCCGGCGCGAACCATCCCGCCACCTCGCCGTTCACGATGAGCGGGCCCGCGCCGCCCCGCCGCTCCACCCACACCTCCCCGCTCCCCCACGCCGGCACCGCGCGCGCGGAGAGAAAGAGGCGGTCGCCGTCCGCCGGCACCTCGTCGTAGCCCAGCACCGGCGGCGCGTCGCCCTCCTCGAAGCCCTGCAGGTGGTCCGGCCCCAGGTGCGCCGCGCAGCGCGCGCCGAACACGCGTTCCGCGCGTTGCCGCGTGGTCAGCGCCCCGAAACGAAGCTCGCCGCCCGGCCGCGTGAGCGCGAACGGCTGCCAGCGGCGCGAGACGGCGTCGTCAAAGAGGATCAGCGATAACATCAGTGCGAAAGTGCGAGAGTACGTTCAGCGGCAGCGGGGGGACCTCGTCGCGCATCCCATGCACACCGCAGACCGCGGGATTCGCGGCGCCGGCTCGGAACCGGGTGCAGTTCACTTTCGCACTTTCGCACTTTCGCACTCATCCGAGCGTACGCAGGGCCTCCGGCAGCTGCTCCAGCATCTGCTTCAGGTCCGGCGCGCGCGCGCGGTCCGCCACGAACGTCACGCCCGCCGTCCGCACCACGACCAGCCCGTCTACCCCGAAGGTGACGACCGGGCCGTCGTCGGCGTACAGGACGCTGTCGCGCGAGTCCACGGCGAAGGCCTCGCCCAGCAGCACGTTGCCGTGCGCGTCCGGCGTGCGCGTCCGCGCCACCGCGTCCCACGCGCCCACGTCATCCCAGGCGAAGGTGGCGCGGACCACGCCCACGCGGTCGGAGCGCTCCAGCAGCGCCTCGTCGATGGAGAGGGTGGGCGCGACGCGAAAGAACTCCTCCGTGGCGCCCTCGCGCAGCAGGGGCACCAGCTCGCGGAACTCCGGCGCGTGCCGCTCCAGCCCGTCCAGCAGGTCCGCCACGCGCCAGACAAAGAGGCCCGTGTTCCACAGGTACACGCCGGACTGGAGGTACCGCTCCGCCGTTTCCCGGTCCGGCTTTTCCACGAACTCCGCGACCGCGTTCCCCGGCTCGGGATGCGCGTCGCCCTCCACCGGCTCCAGCGGCGGGCCCAGACGGATGTAGCCGTACCCCGTCTCCGGCCGCGTGGGCGGCGCGCCGATGGTGAACAGCCGCCGGTGCCCCGCCGCCAGCTGCGCCGCGCGGGCGATCAGCGCGCGAAAGGCCTCGGGGGGATGGATGACGTGGTCCGCGTGCAGCGACACCATCACCGCGTCCGGGTCCCGCCGCTCGATCTCCGCCGCCGCCCAGGCCAGCACCGGCGCCGTCCCCGCCGCGCGCGGCTCCAGCAGCAGGTTGCCGGGGCCCAGCTCCGGCAGCGTGTGCAGGATGGGCTCCGCCAGGTGCGCGCCCGTCAGCACCCGCAGCCGCTCCTGCGGGATCAGGGGGGCGATGCGCTCCACCGTATCGCGGATGAGCGGCTTTTCGGACGCCAGCGGAAGGAGCTGCTTGGGACGGCGGCGCGTGCTGACGGGCCAGAAGCGCGAGCCCACGCCGCCCGCCAGGATCACCGTCCACAGGTGCGGATCGCCGCCCGGGGAAAGGGGTTCGCTCACGCGTCGTCCCCGTCGGCGGCGGAGGGCGGGCCGCCGAACAGCTCGTCCACCCGCGCCAGCAGCTTCTTGGGGCTGAACGGTTTGGTAAAGAAGTCCGTGGCCCCCAGCTCCAGCGCCTGGCGCCGGTCCGCGTCCTGCCCCTTGGCGGTGAGGATGATGATGGGCGTTTCGCGGCGGTGCGGCAGCTTGCGCGCCTCTGCCAGCACCTCCAGGCCGCTGGCGTAGGGCATCATGATGTCCAGCAGCACCACGTCGATGGGGTCCGGGCCCTGCAGCTCGTCCAGCGCGGCGCGGCCGTCGGACACCAGGGTGACCTCGTACGGGCCCTGCTCCAGCTTCATCTGGATGATGCGGCCGATGTGCGGCTCGTCGTCGGCCACCAGCACG
>DATABT010000966.1:0-13205 GCA_036259455.1 Longimicrobium sp.
CGCACGCCGGGCACGGCGCCAACGCGGCGGCGCAGCCGGCTGTCCACGCTCACGCGGAGGGCGCGCCGGGCGGCCACCGCATGCTCATGCAGCCGCTGGGCGACGGGTGGAGCCTGATGGGGATGGCGCAGGCGTACCCCATCGTCACCACGGGGCTGGGGAACGAGTCGTCGGAGCTTTCGGCGACGGAGCCGTACCTCACCCAGCCCGCGCTGATGATCAACCTGGAGAGCCCCGGGAGCCGATTCGTGCTGCGCTCCACGCTCAACTTCGAGGGGATCACGCAGCCGGACGGCGAGCTCACGGCCGGCGGATGGGGCGAGGGGTTCATCGACCGCCGTCATCCGCACACGCTGCTGCACGAACTGATGCTGAGCGCCAACCTGTGGAACGTGGCGGGCGGCGACCTTTCCTTCAGCGTGGGCAAGGGGTTCGCGCCGTACGGCACGGACGATCCCATGTCGCGCCCGGTGGCGAAATATCCCACGAACCACCACCTTTCGCAGATCCTGGAGCGGTGGACGGCCAACGTTGTTTATCTCCGGGGCCCCTGGAGCGTTGAAGCGGGACTGTTTGGCGGAGCGGAGCCGGAGGGGCCGTACGACCTGTCCAACTACGAGGCCTTCGGAGACAGCTGGTCGGCGCGCGTCATCCGCCGCTTCGGCGGCACGGGGACGGCGGCCCGGTGGGAGGTGAGCGGCTCGTACGGCAGCGTGGCGGAAGAGCACCATGGCAGCAAGGAGCGCACGGCGCTGGTGAACGGCTACCTGCGCCACGCGGCCACGCACCGCTTCGGCACGCTGTACAGCCTGGTCGAGGCCTCGCGCAGCGAGCCGGAGGGTGACCAGGAGGGCTACTACTCGCTGCTGGGCGAAACGATGGCGGGGATCGGCCGCCACCGCCCGTACCTGCGGGTGGAGTACAGCACCCGGCCGGAGTGGGAGCGCGAGGAGGGCGACCCCTTCCGCTACCACCACGACGACGACCCGATCGGCGCCTCGCGCTGGTTCATCGCCACGGTGGGGTACGGCTGGCAGCTGAGCGGATTTCCGTTCAGCAGCATGCCCTTCGTGGAACTGCAGCACAACCGCGTGTGGAGCGAGCGCGGCCCCACGGACCCGCAGGTGCTGTTCGGCGACGACCGCTTCTGGGGGATCAGCCTGGGGGTTCGGCTGTTCCTGGGCTCCGCCGGGCCCATGCGGATGGGGAGCTACGGCGTGCTGGACGACATGACCTCGAACCACCGGCCCGCTTCTTCGAGAGGGATGGGCCACGGCGGCAACTGATGACGCTGAACCTGCTGAAGACCATCTCCCGGGGCCGTCGCGCGCTGCTGCTCGCGGCGGCCCTGGCGTGCGCGATCCTTCCGTCCCCCGCCGCGGCGCACACGCGGGTGGAGTCTACCCGGCCGGCGGACCGTGACACGGCCCACGGCGCCGTGCACGAGGTGCGGCTGCGCTTTTCGCGCCCCGTGGAGAGCGCACTGACCACCATCACCCTCCTCCGCGGTACGGAGCAGGTGGCGACGGGCGCCACCAGGGTGGGAAACGAGGGAAAGGAGTTCGTCCTCACCCTCGCCGCCCCGCTGGCGCCTGGCGACTACGTGGCGCGGTGGAAGACGGTGGGCGGCGACGGGCACGTGCTGGAGGGCTCGTGGCGCTTCACCGTCTCGGCGGATCCCGCGGCTGCGCTGACGGATTCCGCCGCGCCGGCCGCCGCGGGGCTGGTGCAGGCGCCGCCGCCCGCGCCCGCGACGGACGGCACGGACCGGGCGCTGGAGGAGGAGGTGGGCGAGGCGGGGCGGCCGCTGGCGGTCGTCGTTCGCTGGGCCTGGTTCGCGGCGCTGCTGGGGATGATCGGCAGCGTGGCGTTCCGCTACGGTGTGCTGCCCAGGGTGGACCGCGACCCGGCGCTGCGGACGGTGGCGGCGCGGGCGGAGGGCGCGGTGTGGTTCGTGGCGCTGGGGGCCGCGGCGCTCTCCGTGTCGGCGCTCTTCGGGCGGCTGTGGATGCAGGTGGCCGCGCTGGGCGGCGGCGCGTGGGAGGGCGAGCGGCTGGAGGTGCTGCTGCGCCACACGGGGTGGGGACTGGCCTGGGTGCTCCAGGCGATCGCGACGCTGGCCTTCGTGACCGGCCTGTTCATCGCCAAGGCGCCGCACGGGCGTTCCGTGGGATGGATGGGCGCGGCGGCCGGCGCCGTGCTCCTTTCCGCCGTCCCCGCGCTCTCCGGCCACGCGGCGTCGGTGGGGCAGATGAACGGCGTCGCCATCCTCACGGACTCGGTGCACGTGCTGGGCGCCGGGGTGTGGATGGGGACGCTGGCCGCGCTGCTGGCCGTCGGGCTCCCCGCCGCGCTGACGGCGGCGGACGGGGCCGGGGACGCCGTCGCGGCGATGGTGCGGGCCTTTTCGCCGATGGCGCTGGCGGGCGCGGCGGCGGTGGGGCTGACGGGCATCGTGAACGTGGTCTTTCAGCTGGGCGCGCTCTCGGACGTGTGGAGCACGGGGTACGGTCGCGCGCTGCTGCTCAAGCTGGCGCTGCTGGCGGGCGTGGCGGCGCTGGGCTTCTACAACTGGCGCCGCGTCCTTCCCACGCTGGGCGACGACGCGGCCACGCACCGCCTGCGCCGCTCCGCCCGCGCGGAACTGGGGCTGGGCGTGGTGGTTCTGCTGGTGACCGCCGTGCTCGTGGCGCTGCCCACGCCGTGAGAGGGGGTTTCCAAACCGCCGAAATCCGGAAGACGTCATCCTGAGTCATTCGGCGCTGCGCCCACCTTGTGCGATAAAAGGCAGTTCTCCCCCTCTCCGCGAGGAACGAGCGGGGAGGGGGCCGGGAGGCGGGACGGGCCCTCCGCCGGGCCGGGCAACTTTCCTCCAGGAGGCGCCCGCGCGGAACCCGAAGACAAGCAAGTGTCTGCGGCGCAACCGAAGGACCTTTCTTCTGACGCCATGGGGGCCGGCTTCGACACATGAGGCCGGCTCCCCGGTCTGCCGGCCGGGTCCTTCGGCCGGCGCAAGGTCCATCATCGGAGCAGGTTCTGTGCGGCGCCTCCCTGGATAGAAGGATCTGGGCGAGGTCCGCCGGGCAGGGCGCGGCACCTGCCCGGGCGAGTAGATTTCTCAGTCGCCCCTCCGGTGCCTGCGCCGGCGGCGCTCACGCGGGCGCCTGCTTCGAAGCGGCAGCCGCGGCGTGGGCGACTTTCATGGTACGGGCCGTCTCCAGCACGGTCTGCGCACATCATGTGGAGGAAAATGAAGAGGACGCGGATGAAAGCCTCATCCGCGTCCTCTCTTCTTTCTCCGGTTGATCAGCGGCGGTACCTGCCGTCGGGCCAGCCGCGGTATTCCATGCAGCTCTTTCGCGCGGCCTCGATGTCGGAGATGGATTCGCAGTGCGCCTTGTCGGCATCGTACTTGGCGCGGCCGGGATCGACGGGCCTGTCGCCGCCTTCGCCCCCGCCGCACGCGCACAGGAACACGGCCGCGGCCGGCGCGAGGGGGAGCAGGGTGGATCGGCGGCGCGGGACGGCGGTGCTCATCTCCTGTTCCTGGTTCTGGCGATGCCGTGGTTCGGAGGATGATTTCAATGTACGTCCACCGCGCCGCCCGTGCGAGCCCGCCGTCCGCATCCGCTTCTCCGCCTGACACCGGATCAGCGCGGGGAACCCTTCTTGCTCATCTCCGACCGGGGAGCTCGCGCAATCCGGCATCGCCACAACGTTCATGAAGGGCAGCCACAACGCCGCGCTCGTGGCGTTCTCCATCCTGATCGCCATCCTGGCATCGTACACCGCGCTCGCGCTCTCCGCGCGCGTGAACGCGGCGCGCGGGCGCTTTCGCGTGGCGTGGCTGGCCGCCGGCAGCGTGACGCTGGGCATAGGCATCTGGAGCATGCACTTCGTGGGGATGCTGGCGTATCGCCTCCCCGTGCCCATCACCTACGACGTCCCCCTCTGGCTGCTGTCCATGACGGTGGCCGTGGGCGCGTCGCTGCTGGCGCTGTGGGTCACCAGCCGCGCCTCCGTACCCGCCTCCGCGCGCGCGGTGGCCGGGGTGCTGCTGGGCATCGCCATCGCGGGGATGCACTACGTGGGGATGGCCGCCATGCGCATCCCCGGCCGCGTCTGGTACGACCCCGCGCTGGTCTTCGCCTCGCTCGCCGTGGCCGTCGCGGCGGCCAGCGCGGCCCTCTGGACCTTTCTGCGCTTCCGCGACGAGGAGACCCGGCCGGGGCGGCGGGGGCGGCTGGCGGCGTCGGTGGTGATGGGCGTGGCCATCGCGGGGATGCACTACACGGCCATGGCGGCCGCGCGCTTCACCCCCCTTTCCGCCGACGCCCTCGCGGTGCCGGACGACCACGTGCTGCGCACCGAAGGGCTGGCGGCGGGGGTGATCGCGGGCACGCTGGTGCTGCTGGTCATCACCCTGCTCAGCACGCGGGTGGACCGGCGGCTGCGCGTGCGCGACGCGGAAACGGAGGCGGTGCGGCGCAGCGAGGCCCGCTTCCGCTCGCTGGTCGTGGCCACGGCGCAGGTGGTGTGGACGACGAGTCCCGAGGGCGAGTTCGTGGAGGCCCAGCCCAGCTGGGCCGCGTACACGGGAACGCCGTGGGAGGAATGTCGCGGCTCCGGCTGGCTGAACGCCGTGCACCCGGAGGACCGGGAGCGCGTGGCGGCGGCGTGGCGCCAGGCCGTGGACGAGCGGCGGGTAATGGAGATGGAGTACCGCCTGCGCCGCGCGGACGGCGAGTGGCGGCGCGTGGCCGCGCGCGGGGTGCCGGTGATGGAGCCCGGCGGCCGCGTGCGCGAGTGGGTGGGCGCCATTACCGACGTCACCGAGCAGCGGCGGGTGGAGGCGTCGCGCGACTTTCTGGCGGAGGCCAGCCGCGTCCTGGCCTCGTCGCTGGAGACGGGGACCACGCTCGGGACCGTCGCCCGCCTGGCCGTGCCCACGCTGGCGGACTGGTGCGCGGTGGACGTGCTGACGGAAGACGGGGAGCTGGAGCGCCTGGCGGTGGAGCACGTGGATCCGGCCAAGGTGCGCCTGGCGCGGGAGCTGGAGGAGCGCTGGCCTTCGGACCGCAACGCGCCCCAGGGCGTGCACCACGTGCTGCGGACGGGGGAGTCGGAGATGATTCCCGACATCCCCGATCAGCTGCTCGTCTCCGTCGCCCGCGACCCCGAGCACCTGCGGATAATCCGGACGCTGGGGCTGCGCTCGTACCTCTGCGTGCCGCTGACGGCGCGCGGGCGGGTGCTGGGCGCGCTCTCCCTGGTCCACGCGGAGAGCGGCCGCAGCCACACGCCCACGGACCTGGCGCTGGCGGAGGAGCTGGCGCGGCGCGCGGCGGTGGCCATCGACAACGCCCGGCTCTACACGGAGACGGAGGAGTCGCGCCTGCAGCTGGAGCAGCAGACGGGGGAGCTGGAAGAGGCGCAGGCGGAGATGGAGATGGCGCACGACGAGCTGCAGCGCGCCAACGAGGACCTGGCGGAGCGCACGCGCGAGGCGGAGCGCGCCCGGCAGGCGGCGGACGAGGCCAACGCGGCCAAGAGCGCGTTCCTGGCCACCATGAGCCACGAGCTGCGCACGCCGCTGAACGCCATCGCCGGGTACACGCAGCTCATCGACATGGGGATCCACGGTCCCGTGAGCGACGCGCAGCGCGAGGCGCTGGACAAGATCCAGCGTAACCAGACGCACCTGCTGGGGCTCATCAACGACGTCCTCAACTTCGCCAAGATCGAGGCGGGGCAGGTGCAGTACGAGGTGGAGGACGTGCCGCTGGACGCCACCCTGGCCGCCGTGGAGGCGCTGGTGGAGCCGCAGCTGGCGGCGAAGAACCTTCGCTACCGCTACCGCGGCGGCGACCCCCGCGTCACGGTCCGCGCGGACCGCGAGCGGGTGGAGCAGGTGGTGCTGAACCTTCTCTCCAACGCCATCAAGTTCACGGGCGCGGGCGGGGAGGTGGAGCTGTCGTGGGAGGCGCGCGACGGCACGGTGAGCATCCAGGTGCGCGACACGGGGCGGGGGATTCCGGCGGACAAGCTGGAGGCCATCTTCGAGCCATTCGTGCAGGTGGATCCCGCGCTCACCCGCGCGGCGGAAGGGACGGGCCTGGGCCTGGCCATCAGCCGCGACCTGGCCCGCGCGATGAAGGGCGACCTCACGGCGCACAGCAGCGAGGGCGAAGGCAGCGTCTTCACCCTCACCCTTCCCGCGGGCCGCCCTCAATCCCAGGCCGTAGACCACGCGGCGGACTGAGGAAAGAAGGTTTCACACGGAGGCAGCGGAGCAACCTTCCCCAGCCGTTCCTCTGAGCTTTCGCCCAAACGCCAGAGCAGGGACGAGGGGAGGACTGTGACGCTGGGGTGAGGCCCGATCAGGGTGGATGGTTGCGTTCGCGGGGGAGCGCGAGGGGGAGCAGGAGCGCGGCGGCGAGGGCGATGGCGGCGCCCATGCCGAACGCGGCTTCCGAGCCGAACCCCTGCCACACCGCGCCGAAGACCACGCCGGCCGGTTCCCGCTGTTCCAGCCGCGGATTCATCGGCCACGACGCGAGGCTCGGCCGCCACGGGGACCCGCCCACCCGAAAACGCACGAAGCCCCGCCGCGCATCCTGTCGCGCGGCGGGGCTCCTGGGTGTGGCGTGTCGTCTCGTGTGTCGGTGGGTCTCAGTCAACCAGCAGCAGGGCCACCAGCACGCCCAGGGCGATGGCCGCCACCAGGTACCAGAAGCTCTGGTTCATCTGCGCGGTGCCGTTGCGCTCCCCCTCCATGGCGGCCACGCGCTGCTGGATCTGCTCCCGGCTTACGTGGATGGACGGCGTGACGGGCGCCTGCTGCGTCTCCTGCGGGGTGGCGACCTGCTCGACGACGGCGGCCTGGTCGCCCGAGGGCAACTGTGCCTGCTGCGCGGCGGCGGGGGCGGCGGCCAGCAGCGCGGCGGCCGCCAGGACGAGGAGCTTCTTCATCTGCACCTCCAAACCGGGTTGGTGAGGGACCTCCCGTCCACCGTGGACGGACGCCGCGCCCTCTCCGCAATCTCCGTGCGTGTCAGTCGGCAGGCCGTTCGTTCGCCCGCCGCGCCATCTCCCTGACCACGCGCAGCAGCCGCGGCCGGTCGCCCTGGAAGTGGTGCCCGCCGCCCAGCTCGATCACCCGCACCGGCGCCGTCGCCATCCGGGGGCACGCCGCCTTGTCGTCCCCCCGGCCCCAGATACAGAGCACGGCAAGTCCCTGCAGCTTCTCCACTTCTGGCCGCGTGGCAAAGCGCGGCGCCGTCGACGTGCGCCACCACTGCTCGATGCGGAACTCGAACACCGCGTCGTGCGCCAGCGCCAGCAACGCCACGCCGCCGATCATCGCCCGCGTGTCCCGCGGCAGGCGGTTGATGAGGAAGGGCAGCACGTCCGCGCCCATCGAGTAGCCCACCAGGACGACCTTCTCCTTTCCCCATCGCCCGCCGTAGTGGCGGATGAGGCGGTCCAGGTCGCGCGCGGCCTGCTCCGGCGTCCTGGGCGTCCAGTAGTAGCGCGGCGAGTGCCAGATCACGGAGGGGATGCCATGCGCCGACAGGTCCGCCGCCACCCGCTTTCCCGTTCCGCCGCTGGGCCCGTCGCCCGTGAGCACGATGGCGAAGGCGCGCCCGGTGCCGCCCTCCGCCGCGGGCACCTCGCGGACCGGCAGCGACCGCATCCGTCCATCCTCCACGCCCGGGATTTCGGGAATGCGCACGCGGCTGCAGGCGGTGCAGCTCCCCAGCGCCAGCAGAAAGCCCGCGAGTCCCGGAATGCGGATCATCCCCCGCCCCTGCCGCGGCGGAAGATGCCGCGGTAGCCGCCCGCGATGAGCGCCGACACGTCCGCCGTAATGCGCGGCAGCGCCAGCCCGCCGGGGTAGGCCAGGTAGCGCGGCTCCCACGACGGGTGGAATTTTTCCTTGTAGGTGCGCAGCCCCTGGAAGTTGTACAGCGCCTCGCCGCGCTGGAACAGGAAGTTGCCGATGCGCGTCCACACCGGCGCCACGGGGGAGGACTCCAGTCCGCTGAGCGGCGCCATTCCCAGGTTGAAGCGGCCGAACCCCCCCGTCCTGCCCCACAGCATCAGGTTCAGCAGCAGCGCCTCCATCACGTTGCGCGGCGCGTCCGGGCGGTAGCGCATCAGGTCCACCGAAAGCTCCGCCTTCCCCGGCCCCGGCCATACCGTGGCGAAGGCGACGAGCCGCCCCTCCTCCTCCACCACCGCCACGGGAAAGCGCCGCACGTAGTCTTCGGAGAAGAAGCCGAGGGAGAAGCCCTTTTCCGACGAGCGTTTTTCCAGCAGCCACGCGTCCGACACCTCCTTCAGCCGCGGCATGAGGGACGGTACCTCGTCCGCGGGCACCACGCGGAACGTCATTCCCGCGCGGGCAAAGCGGTTGAGCACCAGGCGGAACGGCTTGTTCTCCGCGCCGTCCAGGGTGAACGAGCCCAGGTCCACGCACGCCTCCTCGCCCAGCTTGGCGAAGGCCAGGCCGAAGTCGGCGTACTGGTGCAGCGCCTCTTTGCCCACCTGGTAGAAGACGGGGACGCCGCCGTAGTCGTCGCACAGCTCGAAGAAGCGGCGGATCAGGTCGCGCACGCTGCGCGGGTCGCCGATGGGGTCGCCCATGGCCACCCAGGTGCGGCCCTGCACGGCGTACATCAGGCACGCGCGCCCGTCGTCGCTGAACAGCAGCGTCTTGTCGCGCAGGTAGACCAGGTAGGGAACGGTGGACGTCTGCGTGTCGATGAGCTTTCGCGCCGCGTCCAGCTCCTCGTCCGTGGGCGCGGTGATGGTCGGCGGGGCGGGGCGCAGGAAGCGGAGCACACCGAACGCCAGCATCAGCACCACGGCCAGCATGGTCGCCCGCAGCGCGCGCGGTGCGTCCTGGCGCAGCGCGAAGCGCCACCACAGCTCGTCGCTGTACTCCACGTGCTGAAACGCGAAGAACCCCAGCCACACCGCGGCGCCCACCACGGCCACCACGCCAAAGGTCCACCCGGGCGAAAAGCGCGCGGCCCAGAAGTCCGCCTTGCGGTCGAACGCGGGGCGGCTGGCGAAGAGGGCGATCAGCAGCGCGCCCAGCAGCGTGGCCTCTTCGTAATCCGCGCCCTTGAGCAGCGACGCCGCGATCCCCAGCGCCAGCCAGGTGGCGGCGAAGACGAAGGCGATGTCCAGCCGCCGCGCGACCCCGTGCGACACGATCAGCAGCCCCACGCCCGCCAGCGATCCGATCAGGTATCCCGCCTCCACCAGCACCAGCGGCACGTGCCGGTCGATCCAAGCCAGCCGGTGCGCCTCCGTGGGCGTGGCGCCGGAGACGAGGAGGAGCGCGCCGGCGAGGAAGATGAACATCGCCAGCACGCGCGGCGCGATCTGCTGCGACAGCGTCCCCATCCAGCTTCCCCATCTGGCGAAGTGGTGGCGGCGCAGGCGCAGCTCGTCGATCACCAGAATCACCAGCGCCGCGCCCAGGGGCAGGACGTAGTAGATGAGCCGGTAGAGGACGAGGGACGAGAGGATCTGCCCGGGCGCAAGGTAGCCGCCCAGGAGCACGATCATCGTCCCTTCGAACACCCCCACGCCGCCGGGGACGTGGCTCACCAGGCCGAGGACCTGCGCGGCCAGAAAGGCGCTCAGGAACTCCCAGAAGGTCAGCTCCGTGCGCGGCAGCAGCGCGTACAGCACGCCGGCCGCGAGCGCCCAGTCGACCGTGGAAAGGCCGAACTGCCACGCCACCATCCCCATGGGCGGGAACGGGATGGTCCACCGCCCCACGCGCAGCGGCCCGCGGTGCAGCGCCGCGGCCCCCGCGTACGCCGCCGCGGACGCCAGCAGCCCCCATCCGACGAGGCCGACGACGAAGGGACCCAGGAAGGAGCGGATGCCGGGATGCGGATCCACCGCCAGGCTCCACCCCGTCAGCACCAGGAAGCCCAGCCAGAAGGTGCCGGAGTAGAAGACGACGATGCGGGAGATCTCCCCCGCCTCCAGTCCCCACCGCGAGTAGAAGCGGTAGCGCACCGACGTGCCGGAGATGATGGCGAACCCCACGTTGTTCGCCACCGCGTAGCCGATGAACGAGGTCACCGCCACCTTCCAGCTCGTCAGCCGGCGGCCCACGTAGCGAAAGGCGAGCAGGTCGAAGCCGCAGAGGACGGCGTAGTTGGCCGCGGTAAAGAGGATGGAAAGGAGGATGGAGGACGCGGGGAGCCCCTGCATGGAGCGCCGCACGTCCTGATAGTCCACCTGGCGCAGCTCGGCGTTCAGCACCAGCACCGCCGCCACGAACAGCGCCACGCCGATGGCCGGCGACACCCACCGCCACGCCCGGTGCATGGGCGCGCGGGGCGTCACCTGCGGTTCGGCGAGCGGGGCCTGCGGGGCGGAGAGCGTCAAGATTCGGGCAAACGTCTGTGGGGAGCGCCAATGTAGGCCACGCGCGCGGCCGGGAAAAGGACGTTCGGGGCTATCGAAAGTTCCGCGCCCGGACCACAGGCTCCGCGCCGGAGCGGCTGAAGCCGCCGCAACGACAGCGGAAAGCCCCGCAACCCTCGCGGGGCTTCGACTGCATGCGTTCCGCGTTGCCCGGCGGCATGGCGGTCCGCGAAGGCGGACTTCGCAATCTTCCAGCGGCCAGCTCATTCGCTTCCGCGGGGCTGGGGGAAGATCAAATCGAGATGATGCATGGCGCCATCGCCCCGAAGGGCGCGCCCCGGTCTGGTTCGATTGCACCATTCTGGTGCACGTGGGGACGGATCGCGCGAGGCGTTCGAGTGAACCCAAGTAAATTCACGAAAACGACTTGGGCGGATTCGTGGCACCCGGCCCCGTGATTGCGGCGGCTCGGCCCCACCTCTCGCGGACCGCCACGCCACGGCTCGCCCCCATGCAGGGAGCGTGGCGCGGGGCCGCACCGTGCCTCCACAACCGAGGAGAACGTCATGCGCCGCAGCTTCCCCGTCGCAGCCCTGGCCGCCGCATTCGGTCTGGCCGCCTGTCAGGACGGACCCGTCGCCACCCCCGGCGATGCGTCGCTGGCCCGGGCGGAGAACGCCCCGCTGTACATCGTGACCTTCAAGCCGGGCGTCGACGTGGACGCCGCCACCGCCGACCTGGCGCGCGGCAACGGGTTCGCGGTGCACTCCACGCGCCGGCATGCCGCCCCGGGCTTTACGGCGGCGATTCCCGAGGCCCGCCTGTCGCGCATCGTGGGCGACCCGCGGGTGGAGATCGTGGAGAAGGACTACATCGTCACCCTGGACCTGCCGCGCGCCGAGGCGCGTCCGGGCGGCGGTGGCGGTGGCGGGCAGAGCACGCCGTGGGGCATTACCCGCGTGGGCGGCGCCGGTGACGGCACCGGCCGCACCGCGTGGATCATCGACAGCGGCATCGACCTGAACCACGCGGACCTCAACACCAGCAGGAACTGCCACGTCCACTACGCGGGCAACAGCCCGTCCGACGGCAACGGGCACGGCACGCACGTGGCCGGCACGGTGGCCGCCCGCAACAACAGCCAGGACGTGGTGGGCGTGGCCGCCAACGCGTACGTCTGCTCGGTGCGCGTGCTGGGCAACAGCGGCAGCGGCACCTACAGCGGCATCATCAACGGCGTCAACTACGTGGCGGCCAACGGCGGCAACGGCGACGTGGCCAACATGAGCCTGGGCGGCAGCGGCAGCAACGCCACGCTGGAGAAGGCGGTGCAGGACGCGGCGGGCCGCGGCATCAAGTTCGTGCTGGCCGCCGGCAACAACGGTACGCACGCCAACAACTTCACGCCGGCCCGCACCAACGGCTCCAACATCTACACCATCAGCGCCACGGACAGCCGCGACTGCATGGCCAGCTGGTCCAACTACGGCAACCCGCCGGTGGATTACGCCGCGCCGGGCGTGAGCATCCTGTCCACCCGCAAGGGCGGCGGCACCACCACCATGAGCGGCACGTCCATGGCGGCGCCGCACGTGGCGGGCATCCTGCTGCTGGGAGGCGTGCGGACCAGCGGCTCCGCCAGCTGCGACCCGGACGGCAACCCGGACCCGATCGCCAGCCGCTGATCAACGCGGCGCCGTCCGTGTGAACGGATGGCGGATCGGATGAATGAGAGGCCGGAGCTCCCCCGGGGGCTCCGGCCTCTTCTCGTCGGCTGGACTCCGGGAACAGCCGTCCTCATACCGAATCCGGCAGAAGATCTCTGATTTCCCGAGTCGTCCGGCGCTACGCGCACCCTGTCGGACGAAAGTCGCTCGCCACGGCTGTCATTCCGGAGGAGGCGCCCGCGTTGTCTTTGCCGTTGCAGGAATTCGTGGCGCCGACTGAGAAATCTACTCGCCCGTGCTGGTGCCACGCCCGCTTGACGGCCCTCGCCCGAATGGGTCTTTCTATTCAGCGCCTGTAGACGCGGGGCACCTCCCATCACATCAGAAAGTCGACTGCCGGCGGCGGCTTTCTGAATGGTAATGGGATCCGCGCCCGGTCCGGCGGGGCTCGGCACCTGCCCGGGTGAGTAGATTGAGTAGAAGTAGATTCCTCAGCCGGCGCCACGCATCCTGCACGCGTCGAAACCACACGGGCGCCTCGTTGGGAATGACAGGTCGCGGTGCGAGCGACCTTGATCCCATCGGGTGGGCAACACTGGATGACGCCGCACATCATCTGCGTGGTTACCTGCCTGTCATCGCTCTTCCCGGATCTGGCCTCACACGGAGCAGAGGAGGAAGGGGAGTTTTCTCCCGCACGCGGACGTGCGGTGAACCGAAAACGTCGTGGAAGGCGCGCATGGATGTCGAGGTAAGTTGTTGCAAAACCTATGTTTGGAGTGCACCGGATTGTGATGGGTGAACCAGAATGGTGCAGTCGGGGTGGCGATGGACGTCCGGTGCCCGGTGCGGTGGCGTGGGTGGTATCTTGTTGTCGTGCAATGAGTTGGCGGTAGTGACAGGGGAGGGGGATGGCGCCGGGCGTGGTGCTTGCGCGTTCCCCGGGTGTTCGCTGTGCTGGAACTCCCGGTTCCATGCCCGTGGCCGCGCGCTCGTTTCCCCCGCGCGAGCCTCCAATCCCCCCCCGTTCCGGAGAGTGGATCGATGAAGCATTCCCGTATTTCCGCGTTGCTCGCCCTGGCGGCGCTCGCCGCCTGCTCCGATGGTGCGCGAAGCCCCGCCGCGGCGCCCGCCGAAACC
>DATABT010000967.1:0-2190 GCA_036259455.1 Longimicrobium sp.
GTGCGGGTGAGCGTGCTCCCGCCCGGGGACGCGCCGTGAGCTGGCTGCTGGTGGCCCTCGGCGGGGCGGCGGGGAGCGTGCTGCGCTACGGCGTCACCCGGGCGATGGGTCCGCCCCCGCCGGACGCCTTCCCCTGGCACACCTTCGCGGTGAACGTCTTCGGATCGCTCCTCGTCGGCGTGGTGCTGGCCGCCGTGCCGGCGCGCGATCCCGATCACCTGCGCGCGCTGCTGGCCGTCGGCTTCTGCGGCGGCCTGACCACCTTCAGCACCTTCGGATACGAGACGGTCGCCCTGCTGCAGGCCCGCGCGTACGGCGTGGCGCTGGCGTACGCCGGCGGCAGCTTTGCCGTCGCCCTCCTCGCCGTCGCGTTCGGACTGTCCATCGGCCCGCGGCTGGCGCATTGAGCGCGCTCCTCTTCGCGAACCCCGGCACCGCGATTTCCGCCGCCGCGTGAGCGATTCCGGCCCCTGTCCTGTCGGATCCGTTCCACCACGCTCCGTTCGAGCCACAGCCGCGCCGAAAGTCCCATCAGACTTGCCTTTATCTGCGCGCGGCTGGCACATTCAGCGCGTGCCGATTGGTATCTACACTGTCCACTCCGTTCCCGTTATCTTCCAGGAGAACTCACCATGCCCGGAGAACGGAAGCCCATGAGCATCGACGAACTGACCGCCGCCGTGCTGGACCTCCCGCCCCGCCAGCGCGCCGAGCTGATCGAACGGGTGGAGGACAGCCTCTACCCCATCGATGACATCGATCCCGCGACTCTCGACAGAGCCCGCCGAGAACTCGCGGACATGAAGGCGGGTCGGGTGAAGGGGATTCCGATGGAAGACC
Organism: Longimicrobium sp.; assembly: GCA_036259455.1. Classification (GTDB taxonomy): domain Bacteria; phylum Gemmatimonadota; class Gemmatimonadetes; order Longimicrobiales; family Longimicrobiaceae; genus Longimicrobium. The sequence goes on from DATABT010000967.1 coordinate 841, forward strand.
TGCTTGATGAACTGGAGAATCCGACCGCCACGGACTTGGCTGCTGTGGCAATGCGCATCCCGATCGATGAGCGCGCCGAACTCGCGGACCGGCTCATCGCGAGCCTCACAGGCGGACGCACGCACGATCCAGCGTGGGAAGCGGAGATGAACCGTCGGATCGATGAGATCGAAGCGGGAACGGCCAAGACAGTCGATGCCGACGAGGTGTTCGCAAAGCTGAAGGCGCGTCGGCATGCGCGTTCGCTTCCACGTTGAAGCCGAGGCCGAACTCGAAAACGCGAGCAATTTCTACGATCAGGATTCAGAATCTGCCGGCGCGGCGTTCGAAGCTGAAGCCGAATTCGCCGTCCAGAGCATCCTGGAATTTCCCGAGAGCGGCCATCCGGGCGTGCGTGGCACCCGGCGCAAGATCCTGCGCGGATACCCGTACTCCATCAACTACGTGATCCGACCGGATCACATCTACGTTTACGCCGTCGCCCACTTCAGCCGTGACTGGGGCTACTGGCTAGATCGAATGGAGGACGCGTGATCCAGATCGGCTCTCTTCCCCTGATCGAGAACGGCATCGTGCGCGGGGCGTGCCCGCACGACTGCCCGGACACCTGCGCCATGCTGGTGCACGTGCGCGACGGGCGCGCGGTGCGCGTGCAGGGCGACCCCGCCCACCCGGTCACGCAGGGGTTCCTGTGCACCAAGGTGAACCGGTACGTGGAGCGCACCTACCACGCGGACCGGCTCACCGTGCCGCTGCGCCGCGTGGGGGCGAAGGGCGAGGGGCGGTTCGAGCCGGCCACCTGGGACCAGGCTCTGGACGACATCGCGCGGCGGTTGAACGAGATCCGCCACGGCGAGCACGGGCCGCAGGCCATCCTCCCGTACTCGTACAGCGGCACGCTGGGCCGCGTGCAGAACGAGTCGATGGACCGGCGCTTCTTTCACCGCATCGGCGCCAGCCTGCTGGACCGCACCATCTGCGCGACGGCGGGGAGCATGGGGTGGGGCGTCACCTACGGCGACCGCATGGGGCCCACGCCCGTGGAGGCGGAGCACGCGCGCTTCGTCCTGCTGTGGGGCACCAACACGCTCACCAGCAACCCGCACCTGTGGCCGGCGCTGCGCCGCGCCCGGGAGCGCGGCGCGCGCATCATCGCCATCGACCCCATCCGCACGCGCACGGCGGCGCAGTGCGACGAGCACCTGGCCATCCGCCCCGGCGCTGACGCCGCGCTGGCGCTGGGGATGATGCACGTCATCTTCCGCGACGGGCTGCAGGACGAGGCGTATCTCCGCGACCACACCGCCGGCTGGGAGGCGCTGCGGGAGCGGGTGGCGGAGTGGACGCCGG
>DATABT010000968.1:0-3012 GCA_036259455.1 Longimicrobium sp.
CGCCGCGCTGCTGATGGTGCCCGCCGCCGCGGCCGCGCAGGGGATCATCGTCCCCGGGCCGTGCAGCGACTGCCGGCCCTGGATCCCCGAGCGCGGACGCCACCTCGGCCTGCCGGTGGAATCCGTCACCTTCCAGACGACCATCCAGGGACAGGTCGCCACCACCCACGTAACCCAGGTCTTTCGCAACCCGCATCCGCAGGTGATGGAAGGCACCTACTTCTTTCCCCTCCCCGAAGACGCGTCCATCACCGAGTTCGCCATCTGGGACGGCGAGCGGCGGCTGGCCGGCGAGGTGCGGCCGAGGGCGGAGGCACGGCGCATCTACGAAGACATCGTGCGGCGCGTGCGCGACCCGGGGCTGCTGGAGTACGCGGGCCAGAACCTGTTCCAGGCGCGCATCTTTCCCATCCCCGGCCGCGGGACCAAGAAGCTGGAGCTGACCTACACGCAGGTGCTGCGGGCGGAGAACGGGACGGTGGGCTACCGGTACCCGCTGGGGATCGGGCGCAACGCGTCGCGCATCGAGCGGTTTTCCGGGCGCGTGGCCATTCGCACGGACGGCGGGCTGCGCACGGTCTACTCGCCCAGCCACGACGTGGACGTGCGGCGCGAAGGCAACCGGTCCGCCACGGCCAGCTTCGAGCAGGGCCCGCGCAGCGAGCGGCGCGACTTTCAGCTCTTCTACACGCTGTCGCAGAGCGACGTGGCCATGTCGCTCTTTACCTACCGCGAGCCGGGCAAGGACGGCTACTTCCTCCTGCTGCTCTCCCCCAGCGACGACCAGGCGCGGCGCGAGTACCCGGCCAAGGACGTGGTCTTCGTGCTGGACGTGAGCGGGTCGATGGAGGAGGAGGGAAAGATGGAGAAGGCCCGGCGCGCGCTGCTGCACGGGGTGCGCGGGCTGCGGGCGGGCGACCGCTTCAACGTGATCGCCTTCTCCGGCGAGACGCGGCTGATGGAGGAGGGGCTGATCGCCGCGGACCAGGCGGGGCGCCGGCGCGGCGTGGAGTTCGTGGAGTCGCTGAGGCCGCGGGGCGGCACCAACATCAACGACGCGCTGGTGGAGGCGATGGGCCAGTTCCCGCGCACGGGGACGCGCCCGCGGCTGCTGGTCTTTCTGACCGACGGCCTGCCGACGGTGAGCGAGACGAACGTGGACCGCATCATCCAGAACGTGGCGCGGGCCCGGCGCGAGGGGCTGCGGCTGTTCACCTTCGGGGTGGGATACGACGTGAACACGCGGCTGCTGGACCGCGTGGCGGCGGAGAACGGGGGGGCGGCGGACTACGTAGCGCCGCAGGAGGACCTGGAGGTCAAGGTCAGCGCCTTCTTTGACAAGGTGAACCACCCGGTGCTCACCAACCTGCGGCTGGACCTGGGCGCGGTGCGCACGGACCTGGTGTATCCGCGCGTGCTGCCGGACCTGTTCAAGGGAACGCAGCTGGCGCTGGTCGGCCGCTACCGCAACACGCAGGACCTGCGCGACGTGACGATTCGCCTGAGCGGCGACGCCAGCCCCACGCGCACCTACACCTACCCCGGCGCGCGCTTTCCCCTGCGCGACGAGCGGCACGACTTTCTCCCGCGCCTGTGGGCGACGCGGCGGGTGGGATGGCTGATGGAGCAGATCCGCACCCACGGCGAAAACCGCGAGCTGGTGAACGAGGTGACGGACCTGGGCACGCGCTTCGGCATCGTGACCCCGTACACGAGCTTTCTGGCGCTGGAGCCGGGGATGCAGGCGGTGCGCGCGGAGGACTTCTCCCGGCCGGGCCGGGCCGGCGGCGTCGCGCCTCCGCCTCCGCCTCCGCCGCCGCCTTCCCCGGCCATGGCGGCGCCCACCGTGGTGACGGGCCAGCGCGCGGTGGCGGAGAGCCGCCGCAGCCGCGAGCGACAGGAGGCGATGACGCTGGACGCGGCGGCGTACGCGCCGGGCGAATCGACGGTGCAGCGCGTGGGAACCAGGACGTTCTACCTGCGCGACGGCGTGTGGACCGACGCGGAGATCGCCGCGGACACCCGTCTGCCGGAAACGGCGGTGACGTTCGGGAGCGAGGAGTACTTCCAGCTCATCCGCCGCATCCCCGCCCTGGCGCCCTACCTGGCCCTGGGCGAGCAGGTGGCGGTGGTCCACGACGGGCGCATCTACCGCATCCGGGCCGCGGCGCCGTAGGAACGGGCTTCGGGCGGAGACGTGGAGGGCGCGGAGTGTCCATGCTTCCGCGCCCTCCCGCGTTCTTCACGAGAACCAGCGATGAACGGATGATTTCCTTCGGTGGCGCGCGGAGGATCGTACGTCTTCCGGGTTGCAGGGGCGGTCCCTGGGTGGTAAAGAACGCTGGGCGAGCCCGGAGCGAGAAAACGGATCACCTGCGCGGGTGAGTAGATTTCTCAGTCGGCGCCACGGCTTTCCTGCACCGGCGGCGATCACGCGGGCGCCTCCTTCGAAATGACAGTCGCGGCGTGGCGACTTTCATGGTACCAAGGTGCGCCCGGCGCTCGCTGAATGGAAGGAATTCTTGGCAAACTCCGAGTGAGAAACCGGGTCACCAGCACGGGTGAGTAGATTTCTCAGTCGGCGCCACGGCTTTCCTGCACCGGCGGCACTCACGCGCGGCGCCTCCTTCGAAATGACAGTCGCGGCGTGGCGACTTTCATGGTAGCAGGGTACGCGCGGCGCTCTCTGAATGGAAAGGAATTCTGGGCGAGCCCGGCGCGAGAATCGGGTCACCAGCACGGGTGAGTAGATCGCCACGGGTTCCTGCATCGGCGGCAATCACGCGGGCGCCTCCTTCGAAATGACAGTCGCGGCGTGGCGACTGGAATACGTAGCGCCGAATGACTCAGGAAATCACGATTTCTGATCCGAGCTTCAGTGTTGGCCGGGCGACCCATCAGATGATGAGGGTTGACGATTATCGTTGTGAGGATTATTCTTCATCTCACCAGACGCGGAGGCGGACGATGGTCGGGCGCATTCAGGCGGAGCTCAAGCAGAGCAGGCCCATC
>DATABT010000969.1:0-3150 GCA_036259455.1 Longimicrobium sp.
GCGGGTGCGGGTGCGGCGGGGAGGGCGCGGGGCCGCCGCTGGACGCGATCAAGCAACGCACGTGCCCCCAGGCGCACAGAATGGCGCAGCCGCTGGAGCTGTCCGCTCGCAACGGGTGCGCGCCCGACGGCCTGTCCCTGACCCACCGGGATCCGTCCCTCCATCCGTCATCGAACAGATCAGGCGGATGCTCCCCGGCTGTGACGTGGCGCGGGCGGCAAGGGCTCGGCCGATGCAGCAGGCCCGCGCGCCCGCACGCACGGTGCGGGGGGAACGTGGAACCGGGGGAGCGGAATGTCGGCCATTGAGCTGGGGACGTACCTGCGCGACGCGCAGGAGCGTTATCACGCCTGCATCGAGGCGTGCGTGGAGTGCTGGACGGCGTGCGAGATGTGCTCGGACGCGTGCCTGCACGAGGAGAACGTGCAGAAGATGGTGCGGTGCATTCGCCTGGACCGCGACTGCGCCGCCATCTGCCGGCTGGCGGCGGAGGCGATGATCCGGGGGAGCGAGATGGCGGAGCGCATCTGCCGCCTGTGCGCGGAGATCTGCGACGCGTGCGGCGAGGAGTGCGAAAAGCACGCGCAGCACCACGATCACTGCCGTGTCTGCGCCCAGGCGTGCCGCCGCTGCGCCGGGGAGTGCCGCCGGATGGCCGCCTGACGAGGGGATCGACTCTTTCGGGTGATAAGGCCCGGAGCACACGGCTCCGGGCCTTTTCCATCGGCGCCCGGTCAGGCGCGGGATCAGCGGCGGAACATCTCCCGCGCGCCGCGCCGCACGTCGTGCCATCCGTCTCGCACGCGGCCGCCCAGCTCGTCCAGCCCGTTGCGCATCCGGTCGCCCCAGTCGCCGGGGCCGCCGTATCCGCCTCCACGGTAGCCGTAGTCCCGGCCGTAGCCGCCGCGCTCGTGGCCGCTCCAGCCGCCGCCGAACCCGAACGCGCTTCCGCCACGAACGTTGCCGCCCGGCAGGGCGCCGCCGCCGTACTCGCCGCGGTGGCCGAAGTCGCCGCGCCAGCCATCCCACGGCCCGCGCTCGTCGTCGCGCGGGGCGAAGCCGCGGCCGCCGTGGTATTCGCTCCGGTTCCAGTCACCGCCGCCGAAATCCCGGCCGCCGCTCCAGTCGCGGCGGCCGTACGCCGGACCGTAGCGGCCGTACCCGCCCTGGCGGTCCAGGCGTGCTCCTCCAGAGAACCCGCCTCCGCCGTAGCCGTAATCCGTGTCGTAGCCCGGGTCCCGGTTCAGGCCGGGCCGGCCCGCGCGCCAGCTTCCGTGCCGCTGGCCGAAGTCGTTGCCGTAGGGTCCCATCGATCCTCCCTGGTGTGGGTCGCGATCCGGACGGGGCCGCGGCGCCCCACCCGTTGGGTTGGATCACGCCGCATTGTCGGGGCCATGCAGTCACACCACGCACGCAGTCCATGCAGGATGCCTCTCCCGTGCGGTTCGCGCGAACGCTCGCCGGAGCGTCTGCCGTGGTGGAGTGGCAATCAGTTGTGGTGAAAGCCGCGATCTGTGTGGCGCCGCGGCGGCGCAGGGTATCGGTCCTGCAGGAGCACGAACACTTTGTGCGCGGACCCCGCGCGTGGAGCGTTCGCGCATCCAGATCACCGGAAAACCGGATGGGATGAGCCAGGCACAGATCTCCGAGCACGTTCGCGCCTTCGTAGACCAGTACATCGACTCCGCAGAGTTGCTGGAGACGCTGCTGCTGCTGCACTCGGGCGGTGACCGGGAGTGGACGCCGGAGCAGGTGGCGCAGTCCATCTACACGGTTCCGGCCGGGGCCATCCGGCGGCTGGAGCAGCTGGTGGAGATGGGGCTGGTGTCGTCGAACGGGACGATGAACCCCGCGTACCGCTTTGCTCCGTCCACCGCCGCGCTCCGGGGACAGGTGGACGACCTGGCCGGCGCGTACAAGGCCAACCGCGTGGGCGTCATCAACCTCATCTACGACCGCGCCGCGGACCCGCTCCGCAGCTTCTCCGACGCCTTCCGGGTGAGGAACGGGTAATGGCGACGCTCGTGTATGCCCTCTGCGCTCTGACCAGCCTGGCGTGCGCGGTGCTCCTGCTGCGGGGATACCTGCGCAGCGGTGCGCGGCTGCTGCTGTGGTCGGGGCTGTGCTTCGTGGGGCTCGCGGCGAACAACGCCATCCTGCTGGTGGACAAGCGGGTGGTCCCCGAGATCGACCTGTCGCTCTGGCGCTCGCTCCCCGCGCTGGTGGGCGTGGCCATCCTGCTTTACGGACTGGTATGGGAGACGCGCTGAGCTCGGTGACCAGCGGCGTGCTGGTGATGGGTTACCTGATCGCGGGCCTGTTCTTTCTGCGCTTCTGGCACGAGACGCGGGACCGGCTGTTCGGCATCTTCGCGGCGGCGTTCTGGCTCCTTGCCCTGCAGCGGTTTCTGCTGGTGCTGCTGGAGCACGCGACCGGTGACCTCGTGTGGCTGTACGGGCTGCGCCTGCTGGCCTTCGTCCTGATGCTGCTTGCCATCGTGGACAAGAACCGAGCCGCCGCGTGAACGGGTGAACGCGCACCCCTGTACCATGCAAGTCGCCCACGCCGCAACTGTCATTTCGAAGGAGGCGCCCGCGTGATCGCTGCCGGTGCAGCAATCCGGGGGCGCCGACTGAGAAATCTACTCACCCGTGCTGGTGACCCGGCTCCTCGCTCCGGGCTCGCCCGGACGTCCTCTCCATGCGGGAGCGCCGCGGGCAGCCTGAAGTAACGCAAACGTTTGGGACGCGGCCGAAGGATCTCTTCCGGGCGTGCCGAGGCCGGGTACGAGGCCGGCCTCACGATTCTGCCGGCAAGATCCTGCGGCCGGCGCCAGACTGTTTCGTTACAGCGAGCACCCACGAAGTCGACACCGTGAGCTGTCATTTCGAGGGAGGCGCCCACGAGGACTTGCCTCATCCAGGATCTTGTTGCGCCGACTGATAAATCTACTCACCCACGCTCATGGCTGGCCGCACGTCCCGGGACCCGCCTCCGATGCGCCGCACAGAAGCGGGTCGAGGACCGAGCCGTGGGCCGGATCACCAGCACGGGTGAGTAGATTTCTCAGTCGGCGCCATGGGAATCCTGCACGGGCTGAGTTCGGTGCAGGCGCCTCCTTCGAAATGACAGTTCGGCGTCGGGTCTGTT
>DATABT010000970.1:0-3635 GCA_036259455.1 Longimicrobium sp.
GGTGGGCCGCCAGCGCCGCCGCGTCCGCCGTCCCGTCCGCCGGGACGAAGTAGCCGGCGAGCCGCACGTCGCCCGGCGCGGCCGTGCGCGCCACCACGGCGGCGGCGCGCACGGCGGGGTGCTCCGCCAGCACCGACTCGATCTCCCCCGGCTCGATGCGGTGGCCGCGCACCTTCACCTGGAAGTCGATGCGCCCCAGGTACTCCAGCGTGCCGTCCTCGCACCGGCGCACGCGGTCGCCCGTGCGGTACATCCGCGCGCCCGGATCGCCGTGCGGATCGGGGACGAAGCGCTCCGCCGTCAGCCCCGGGCGCGCCAGGTATCCGCGCGCCAGCCCGCCGCCCGCGATGAACAGCTCGCCGGGCACGCCGGCGGGCGCCATCCGCAGCCCCGCATCCAGCACGTACAGCCGCGTGTTGTCGACCGGCATCCCCAGCGGCACCGTGCCCGCGCGTTCCGCATCTTCCGTAACCACCGGGTGATAGGACGCGTCGATGCACGCCTCGGTGGGTCCGTACAGGTTGATCACCTCCGGCCGGATGCGGCTCCGCAGCTGCGCCACCACGTCGCGTGGAAGCGCCTCGCCGCCGCAGAAGAGCAGGCGCAGCGCGTCCGCATCCTCCAGCCCCGGCTCCTCCGCCAGCACGCGCAGCAGCGACGGCACCACCTGCAGCACCGTAATCCGCTCGTCCGCCAGCGCCCGCACCAGCGCGCCGCCGTCCTTTTCCGCGCCGGGCGCCGCCATCACCAGCCGCGCGCCGGACAGCAGAGGCGCCCAGAACTCCCACACCGACGCATCGAACATCACCGGCGTCTTCTGCAGCGTCCGGTCGTCCGCGCGCAGCGGAAAGCGCCCCAGCATCCACGCCATGTGGTTGCACAGCGCGCGATGCGGGATGGCGACGCCCTTGGGCCGCCCCGTCGATCCCGAGGTATAGATGACGTACGCCGCGCGCTCCGGGTGCGCCGCGTCCTCCAGCGGCTCCGCGGGATGCGCCGCGATCTCCTCGCCGATGCGGTCGATGCAGAGCGCCGGCGTGCCCGCGGGGAGCGCGCCGTTGAGCGAGGAGTGGGTGACGAGGAGAGATGCGCCGCAGTCCGCCAGCGCGTAGCCGATGCGGTCGGCGGGGTAGCCGGGGTCCAGCGGCACGTACGCCGCGCCGGCCTTGAGGATGGCGATCAGCGCGCCCGCGAGGTCGACGGAGCGCTCCAGGCAGACCGCCACGCGGTGCTCCGCGCCCACGCCGCGGGCCCGCAGCACGCGCGACAGCCGGTCCGTCCTCGCGTCCAGCTCCGCGAACGTGGCCTCGCGCCCCGCCGCGTCGGACACGGCGACGGCGTCCGGCGTTCGCCGCGCCTGCTCGCGGAACCAGCCGTGGATGGACTTTGCCGGATGCGCGCGCTCCGTTCGATTGAACGCATCCAGCGCGCGCCGCTCGTGCTCCGTGAGGATGCCGATCGCGCCCAGGCGCGTCTCCGCGTCCGCCGCGGCGACCCCGCGCAGCGCTTGCGCCAGGTGCCCCAGCAGCCGCTCCGCCGCGGCTTCGGGGATGCGGGCACGGTCCGCGTAGGCGCGCAGGTGCAGCCGCTCGCCGGGAAGGATGACCAGGCTCAGCGGAAAGCCCGTGCGGCTGCGCCCCTGCAGCGGCCCGGCGGTAAGCCCGCCGTTCGCCTCCGCCGCGTCCACGCGCGGCAGGTTCTCCACCGTCAGGATGCTGTCGAACACCCGCTGCCCGCGCGGCACCGAGGTCCACCCCTGCACGTCCACCAGCGGCGTGTGCTCGTGCTCGCGCGCGGCCAGCTGCCACGCCTGCAACTCGCGCAGCCACGCGCCGATCGCGGCGTCATCGCGCACCCTCACGCGGATGGGAAGGGTGTTGATGAACAGCCCGCACGTCCCCTCCGCGCCCGGCAGCCCCTCCGGCCGGCCCGCCGTCGTCGCGCCGAAGACCACGTCGTGGCGGCCGGCGTAGCGGGAGAGGACCAGCGCCCAGGCGCCCTGCACCAGCGTCGCCAGCGTGACGCGCTGAACGCGCGCGGCGGCGTTCACCGCCGCCGTCGTCTCCACGTCCAGAAGCCGGTTGTGCGCTACGGCGTCCGCCCCGCCGCGCCCGCCGGCCGGTGGATCGATCCCCAGCGGCGTCGGCTCCGCGAAGTCACCCAGCGCACCGCGCCAGAACGCCTCCGCCGCGCCCGCGTCGCGCCGCCGCAGCCAGCCCACGAAGTCCCTGTACGGGCGCGGCGCCGGAGGATCGTACGCGCGGCCGGAGACGATCGCGCCGTACCGCGCGAGCACCTCGCGGAGGACGATGCCGTGGCTCCACCCGTCCAGCACCAGGTGGTGCAGCGTCCACACGAGCAGGTGCTCGTCGTCCGCCGTGCGCGCCAGCACCAGCCGAAGCAGCGGCGGCCGCGCGAGGTCGAATCCCCGCGCGGCCTCCTGGCGCAGCAGCGTCAGCAGCCGCGCATCCGCATCCCCGTCCCGCCAATCCACCACTTCGAGCGGCAGCGGCACCTCGCGGTAGACGGCCTGCACCGGCCGCGGCACCCCCTCGGTGACGATCCCCGTGCGCAGCGCCGGGTGCCGCGCGAACGCCCATGCCCATGCCGCGCGGAACGCCTCCGCGTCCAGCCGGCCGGAAAGGCGGGTCCACAGCTGCACCACGTACAGCCCCGCCGCCGGGTCCAGCTGCGTCTCGAACAGCATCCCCGCCTGCACGGGGGTGAGCTCGAAGGCGTCCTGCACGGGCGGCGCGCTCATTCGCGCTCGCCCCGTCGCACGCACTGGAGCAGCGCGTCCATCAGGTCCTCCATCACCAGCCGCGGCTCCGCGGCGGGCGCCCCCGCGCGGGCGGCCGCTTCCCGGCACTCGTCGCGCACCGGGCCGGGCGCATCCGGCGGCTCCAATCGACGGGACTGCTCCAACGCTGTGGACATCAGTCGCTGCTCCGGGGGGGAAAGCGTCGTCCGCCCCGGTTTCGCGTACGGCACGCGGCCCGGGGGGTCACCACTACACGCCACATTGGAGAGGTGTAGCCGCGCGGAAGATGTACTCTATGGGGGCAATAACATTTCGTCAACAGATAACCGGAAATGTATGTCGCAGTGTACGACCAGGGTCCCTCGCGACATCACCCCGCCGCCCCGCCGCGGACTGCGTAATCCCTTGTTCCTCCTGTACATAGTGTGTAGCGCACATCCGTTTGGGCAAGATTTCTCCCGCTGCTACCTGGAAATGTAGCGGTCTCTGCTAATTTCTCTACCATGACGCGTTACAAGCGCGTTTTATTACAGCAGGGAGCGACAAGAACGTTCCTTTTGCGTCGCTGCGGCGCGATTTGATATACGTGGACCGACACCCGGCACACGGACCTGCACCCGCGTGTTCAGATGTTCCGCCGCGAAGCGCCTGCGGCGCCATCTGATGACTGCGCAATGCGGCGCCCGCCCGCGGCACCCGCCCCGCGTAAAGCCGCGCGGCCCGGGAGGGGAGAAGAGGCGTCGGGATCGGGGAGACGCATCGCCGCCGCTCGTCCCGCCGTTCATCCCACCGCCGCGTCCGGCGCGCACCGTTCAGGGCCCTGAGGATGTTTCCGGAAAACTTGCCGCGCGGAGGGAACACAGGGAGGAGGGGG
>DATABT010000971.1:0-1730 GCA_036259455.1 Longimicrobium sp.
CCCCCCCCCTGCCGCAGAGGCCGTCTGAGTTCGTTGCTCCGGTGGGATATTGTACCGCGCCGGCCGGCTACGCGCCACTGCCGCGATAAACCGCCAGCGTGCGCGTGCCGACGCGCTCCGCCCGCAGCTCCAGCACCACGCGCCCGTTCGCGCGCAGGACCTGCTCGAACCGCATGCCGCCGTCCGCCGTCTCGCGGAACCATCCCGGCTGCGGGTCTTTCTCCCCCGCCCGGTAGGCTTCGAACAGCGCGTCCGCCGCCTGCTTGACCCGCGGGTCGGCGGGAAAGCACCTGGGAAGCGCGAGGTAGTTGTAGTCTCCCCGCCAGGCGCGCCGGCCGGCCTCGATGCGCGCGTGGTTGACCACGTCCATGGTGGACACGCTGCAGCCCGTGGTTCCGTTCCACGCTTCGCGGTTGGTTTCCGGGATGGCGTCCGGGTCGGGGCCGCCGTGCACGTACAGCCGGGACGTGTCCGCCAACCGCGGACGCATGGCGGCAACCTGCATGGGCGGCGCGCGGCCGCACTGGGCGTAGCCGCGCGCGCTGGTGCGAAAGTACGTGTGCAGCGTGTCCGCGCGCTCCACGATGACCGTCACGCGGTACGTCCCCGCGACGGGGTGCGTGTCGTACCCGTGCGTGCAGGGCTGCAGCGCCTCGAACGCTTCCTCCAGCATCACGGTGGCGGGAAAGCGGGCCGCGAGGGCCGGGTTGGCGCGCGCCCAGGCCAGCAGCGGCGCGTACGCGGAATCCGGCGCCCCCGCCTGCCGGGAGGTCGGGAGCACCTGGTGGATGGCGAACACCTGCGCGGGCGAGAGCATCACGACGGTGTCGGACTCCAGGTAGTCCGTGTAGTTCTCGGGATAGACGTCGTGGACCAGTTCCACGCTGAAGGTGGGCATCCCGTCCACCCACATCTCCCGTGGCCAGAGCTCCGCGTCCGCGAACACCTGCGAGTCCGGCGTTGCCCAGCGCGCCTCGTGCCAGCGCCACGTCTCGCCGCACTCCCAGCCGTACGGCACCAGCACCGCCTCCGTCCCGGCCCCGGCGTCCAGCCCCGCCGCCTCGTCGCCGCCCACGGAATCCAGCCTGAAGCGCTGACCGTGGATGCGCTCCAGCCGGGTCGTATCTCCCACGTTGTACTCGATGGGCCCGCGGCCGGCGCGCACCGTGTCCGCGCGTGCCGTAGCCATGAGAAAGAGCGGCGCGCGAACGCTGAGCGCCCGCCGCGTCTGGCAGGCATCGGACGCGTCGGGACGCGCGGCGAGCGCGGTGCCCGCCAGCAGCAGCGCCGCCATCGGCCACATCGCTTTGCACATCATGGGGATCACCGGGTGGATGAGGAAGCGCGTGGGGGGAGATGCGGGGCCATCCATCGCCAAGGTGTGCTTTCCGCCCCCGGATGGCAACGGATGGGAAGTGCGTGAGTGCGGAAGTGCGTGAGTGCAAGTTCTCCCCCTTTCCCGGGGGAACGAGCGGGGAGGGGCCCCACGGCGCGAAAGGCCGGCACTGGCGCCTTGGGACGGGCCTCGTGGTTGCCGCCGGCAAGGTCCTTCGGTCGGCGCCAGAGTGTGTCGCGGGCGATCACGCGGGCGCCTCCTTCGAAATGACAGCCGTGGCGCGAGCGACTTTCATCCGACCGGACGCGTGTAGCGCCGATGACTCAGGATGACTGTTTCGGCGGCCATCCCCCTTGTCCCCTTGTCCCCTTGTCCCCTTGTCCCCTTGTCCCCT
>DATABT010000972.1:0-3595 GCA_036259455.1 Longimicrobium sp.
GTGTGAAGCGAGCGCTCTGGACCAGCTGAGCTAAGCGACCGTATCGCGGGCCGGGGGATACCCGCGCCCGCGCCGGAGAGTGGGCTGCTTCCTGCGGGGACCTGACCCTTTGCCCTCCAGATTTTTTCAACCAGTACCCCGTACGGGAATCGAACCCGTGTTTTAGCCTTGAGAGGGCTATGTCCTAGGCCACTAGACGAACGGGGCAGCAAGCTCGTAAAGCTATCACCCGCAGCGTTTTCCGTCAACCCCGGCGGGAAGCGGACCGGCGGGCGAGACCTGCCGAGAGGCGCCGCCCGGATTCGAACCGGGGGTGGAGGATTTGCAGTCCTCTGCCTTACCACTTGGCTACGGCGCCGAGACAGTTTCGCGGCCCCCGTGGAGGCCGCGAACGCCCGGCGAATGTATCGGCATGAAGCGTTGGAGTCAACCCCCGCAAGGCATTTGTTCCGCCGCGCGCGGTTTGACAGCGCCCCGCGCGCACGCTACCGTCACCCGCCTGTAGACGCACGTTTTTCCGCTCCCCGTTCCGTGATCGCAAGCCGGATGAAGCCGTCGTACCGGGCCGCGCGCGCCCTGCTGGTTCTGCTGGCCGCGGCCGCGCCCGCGCGCGCCGCCGCGCAGGAATCGGAGGCGTGGGTGCTGCCGCGCGGCCTGCTGGAGCTGAGCACCACCGGCGCGTACACCGGGTGGGACACGCGCCTGGACGGCGTTCCGCTGGGCGCCGAGCTCTTTGGCCCGTACCAGGCACTCGCCAACCGGCTGCTGAGTGGCAGCGGGGACTTCGCTCGCGGCGAGGTCACGGCCCTGTTCGAGGACCTCCCCGACCCGGATTCCGTCACCGATCTGTCGGACCCCATCTCCGCGGGCACCGTCTCGCTGCGCTTCGCGGGCGACGTGCGCAACGTGCCGTTCACGCTGCGCTACGGGCTCAGCGACCGGTTGACCATCTTCGCCACCGTTCCGCTGGAGCGCAGCGGCACGGTGGTGTTCGGCCCGTACTTCGCCGGGGCCACCCTGGGGCTGAACCCCGACACCCTGGCCAACCGCACCGCGCTGTCCCGCGTGGACCCGCGCTACGCGGCCCTGGGAGGCGGGCTGCTCCTTCCCACGCGCGGATCGGCGGCGGGGATCGAGTTGCAGAGCCGGCTGCGGGCGCGCAACGCGTCGGACACGCTGGTGCTCCCCACCCGCCCCGTGAATTTCGAGGAACTGCTGGCGCGCCCCGGCCTGCGCGCCCTGCTCACGGACCAGGAGGCCGCGGCGCTGGGAATCGCCTCCACGCGCCGCCCCTACCATCTGGGCGACGTGCAGCTGGGCGCGCGCTTTCTGCTGATCCGCGGGCCCGCGGGATGGCCCTACCCGGACAGCGTCGTCCGCCGCTCGCTGCGGACGGCCGTGGGCGTGCGCGCCCGCTTTCCGACGGGAAGCGGCGACACGCGCCTGGCAACGGAGCTGCCGCCGGGGAGCGGGCACTTCGGGGTGGGGGTGGACGTGCTGAACGACCTCTTTCTTTCCCGGCGCTGGTACGTGAACGTGGCCGCCAGCGGCGACTGGCTTCTCCCGGCGGACGTGTCGCGCCAGGTGTTCACGGCCGGCCAGCCGTTCCCGGTGGATTCCACGCTCGGCACCCTGCGCCGCTCGCCCGGCCCGCGCGTGTCGCTCTCCATCACGCCGCGCTGGCGGCTGACGGACGAGATCTCGTTCAGCGGCGAGTACGCGCTGCTGGCGCAGGCCCGCACGCGCTACGAGGCGGAAGGCGACAGCCTGCTCCCCAGCATCTTCGAGTGGCGCACGGGCGGGGCCATGCACGCGCTGGGGCTGGGGCTGCGCTACTCGTCGCTGCAGTCGTTCGCGCGCGGCCGGGCAAAGGTGCCCTTCGAGCTGGCGCTGACGGCATCGCAGGCCGTCGTGGGGACGGTGCAGGCGCCGGACGCGTTCTCCGTGCGCTTCACCGCGCGCGTCTTCGTGGACCCGCGGCGCGTCCGGGCCTTGCTCCCCAGCCGCGCGGACACCGTGATCGCCCCACCGGACGCGCCGGTGGACACGCTCCCCTCGCAGGTGCGCCCGGACTCCGTCCCCGCCGAGCCGCCGGCCGTGGAGGCGCCGCCTCCCGCCACGCCGCCCGCTCCGCCTCCCCCCCCGGGCCAGCCCCCGCCCGCCGTCCGGGTGCCCCCGGCGCGCGACGACTGATCGGCATCCGGATGAGGAGTTTTGGTTTCCTGAGTCATTCGGCGCCACGCGCACCCCGTGGAAGGAAAGTCGCTCGCGCCGCGGCTGTCATTTCGAAGGAGGCGCCCGCGTGATCGCTGCCGGTGCACGGACCTGTGGCGCCGACTGAGAAATCTACTCGCCCGGGCAGGTGCCACGCCCGCTCGACGGCCCTCGCCCGAATCGCTTTCTATTCAAGGAGCGCCCGCGCAGTTTCTCCCCGGTCGCCGGGCTTTGGACGCGACCGAAGGATCTACTACGCATGGCACGGACTCAGCCACCACGCGGGTTCCTTGCACGGCAGGCAAGATCCTTCGGTCGGCGCCACAGTTCCTGGTTCGGCCAGGATTCGGCGGCGCCTCCCTCAGGAAATCAACTCCGCTTTTCCGGATCCGGTATGATCATGATCAGGCATCATGCCTGAACGGAAAGAGAGGAGGCGGACGACAGGGTCATCCGCGTCCTCTCTTTTTTCCTCCGCGTCCTCCGCGTGGATCAAACGCCCACGCCGCGCTCCAGCAGCTCGCGCGCGTGCTCCAGCGAGACGGCGCTCTCCGGGTCGCCGCCCAGCATCCGGGCGATCTCGTGCACGCGGTCGTCCGCCTCCAGCGGCAGCACGTCCGTCGTCGTCCGCCCGTCGCGCTCGCCCTTGCGCACCAGCAGGTGCACGTGCGCGCGGCTGGCGATCTGCGGCAGGTGGGTGATGGCGAACACCTGGTGGGTGGCGGCCACGTCGCGCATCTTCTCCCCCACCTGCAGCGCCACCCGCCCGCCGATCCCCGCATCCACCTCGTCGAACACCAGCGTGGGGACGGAATCCAGCCGCGCCAGGATGGTCTTGATGGCGAGCATGATGCGGCTCATCTCGCCCCCCGAGGCCACGTACGAGAGCGGCCTGGGCTCGAAGCCGCGGTTCAGGGAGACGCGGAACTCCACCTCCTCGGCGCCGAACGCCCCCGCCTCGGCCAGCGGGATGCGCTCCGCGCGAAACACGGCGCCGCCGCTCATCCCCAGCTCCGGCAGCACCGCCGTCACCTCGCCCGACAGGCGCGCCATCGCCGCCTCGCGCGTGTCGGTGAGCTCCGCCGCGGCGGCCGCCAGCTCCGCCTCCGCGGCGGCGAGCTTTTTCTGCAGCGCGCCCAGCTCCCACTCCGCGTTGTCCAGCAGGTCCAGCTCCGCGCGAGCGCGCCGGCCCACCTCCAGCACCTCCTCCAGCGTCTGCCCGTACTTGGTCTTCAGGCGAAACAGCAGGTCCTGCCGGCGGCGGATCTCCTCCAGGCGACGCGGGTCGTGCTCGATGGTGGCCGCGTAGCGCTCCATCCGCTCGCCGATCTCCTGCAGCGAGTAGTACGCGTTCTCGTACAGCTCGCGCACCTCGCCCTGC
>DATABT010000973.1:0-2317 GCA_036259455.1 Longimicrobium sp.
AGCCGGGGATGAGCCGCGACGACCTGCTGAACACCAACGCCGGTATCGTGCGCCAGGTGTGCGAGAACATTGCCCGCGTGTCGCCCGACGCCATCATCATCATGGTCAGCAACCCGCTGGACGTGATGTGCTACGTGGCCAGGGAGGCCACCGGCTTTCCGCGCGAGCGCATCATCGGCATGGCGGGGGTGCTGGACACGGCGCGCTACCGCTCGTTCCTGGCCGAGGCGATCGACGTCTCCGTGGAGGACATCCAGGCGATGGTGCTGGGCGGCCACGGTGACACCATGGTGCCGCTCATCAGCTACACTACGGTCAGCGGCATCCCCATCACGCAGCTGATCGACCAGGCGCGCCTGGACGCCATCGTGGACCGCGCCCGCAACGGCGGTGCCGAGATCGTGAAGTACCTCAAGACCGGCTCCGCCTACTACGCCCCGTCCAGCGGCGCCGTGCAGATGGCCGAGGCGATCGTCAAGGACAAGAAGCGCATCCTTCCCTGCGCCGCGTGGCTGCAGGGCGAGTACGGGATCAACGGCATCTTCCTGGGCGTGCCCTGCAAGCTGGGCCGCACGGGGCTGGAGCAGGTGATTGAGGTCACGCTGACGGACGACGAGAAGGCGGCGCTGGAAAAGAGCGCCGAGGCGGTGCGCGAGCCCATGCGCGTGCTGGGCGCGAAGGTCTGATTCGCGCGACCGGCGCCGCACCGCGAGCCCCAGGGGCACGCGGCGCGGCGCTTGTTGTAGAGAAGCAGGGAATAGGGAATAGCCTGCAACGGCATCGCGGAGATCGCGGTGCCTGGCCCAGTTCCCAACACCGAGGGAGTACCGCACCATGGCATCCGAATTCCGGGCGCGCACGCTGGGGAGCGCGCTGCGATACAAGGGCAACGCGGGGATGTGGACCTGGCTCCTGCACCGCGTAACGGGGCTGGGCATCCTGGCGTTCCTCATCATCCACGTGGCCGACACCGCCATCGTGGTCTACAACCCCGAGTTCTACGACCACACGCTGGAGATCTACAAGAGCCCGCTGTTCCGGATGGCGGAGCTGCTCATCTTCTTCGCCGTGGTCTACCACGCGCTCAACGGGCTGCGCATCATCATCCAGGACTTCTGGCCAATCGCGATGATGCACCAGCGCCGGCTGGCCTGGGCGGCGGCCGGGATCACCGCCGTCGTCATCCTTCCCGTCGCCTGGATCATGCTGGCCCCGCTCGTCGGCCTGCGGCCGGAGCCCGGGGTGGAGCGCCACGAGCGGCGGATGCGTGAGCGCGGCCAGGGCTACGAGCTGCACGTGGCGGCGCCCCCGGCCGACGTGGTGCCGCCGGTGACGATGGAGGGCGGACGATGAGCACGGTGGCTGAAGAGACGCCCGGGCGCGGCGCACCGCGGCGCGGCGGCGGCTACGAGCGGCCGACGGCGTACGAGCGGCCGGGCGCGCAGATGATGAAGAAGGGGAAGTTCGAGCTGTACAGCTGGGTGTTCATGCGGGTGAGCGGGGTGCTGCTGCTCTTCATGGCGGTGTACCACCTGATCTGGTGGAACCTGCTGGTGGGCGTGGAGCACCTGAGCGCGGAGCTGGTGCTGGAGCGCTGGAGCAACCCGCTGTGGCGGCTGTTCAACGTGGCGCTGGCGACCTTCGCCATGCTGCACGGGCTGAACGGGGCCCGCTACTCCAT
The DNA here is from genome assembly GCA_036259455.1 of Longimicrobium sp. Classification (GTDB taxonomy): domain Bacteria; phylum Gemmatimonadota; class Gemmatimonadetes; order Longimicrobiales; family Longimicrobiaceae; genus Longimicrobium. Next base: position 1,682 of record DATABT010000973.1, read on the forward strand.
CGAGGACTACATCCGCAAGCCGGGCGCACGCAAGGCGGTCAAGGCGATCGTCTACGGCATCGTCCTGCTGGCGCTGGCCTGGGGCATCTTCGCCCTTCTGACCTACGACTTCGCCGCCGCTGCGCGCGACCGATGATCCATACGCACACGTACGACGCGCTGGTGGTGGGCGGCGGCGGGGCGGGGCTGATGAGCGCCATCTACCTCTCCCGCACGCCCGGCCTGCGCACGGCCGTCATCTCCAAGCTGTACCCCACCCGCTCGCACACGGGCGCGGCGCAGGGCGGCGTCTGCGCGGCGCTGGCCAACCTGGAAGAGGACCATCCGGAGTGGCACGCGTGCGACACGGTGAAGGGGTCGGATTACCTGGGCGACCAGGACGCCATCGAGGTGATGTGCGAAGAGGCGGTGCCGGTCATCATCGAGCTGGAGCACATGGGGCTCCCGTTCAGCCGCACCCCCGACGGCAAGATCGCCCAGCGCCCCTTCGGCGGGCACACGCACCACTTCGGGCAGGGGCCGGTGCGCCGCAGCTGCTACGCGGCGGACCGCACGGGGCACATGATCCTGCAGACGCTCTACCAGAACTGCATCAAGCAGGGGGTGGAGTTCTTCGACGAGTTCCAGGTGGTGGAC
>DATABT010000974.1:0-3379 GCA_036259455.1 Longimicrobium sp.
CCCTTGTCCCCTTGTCCCCTTGTCCCCTTGTCACCAGAGCCGCCACGCGTCTTCCACGTGCTCGATGAGCGGCTCGCCGCCCACCGGAAGCAGGATGGCGATGGCGTCGAAGCGGTAGACGTCGTCCCGGGAGCCGTGCGCCTCGATCCAGGCGGCGGCGACCTGCTGGATCTCCCTGCGTTTCTTCCGTGTGATGGCTTCAAGCGGATGTCCGTAGCCCAACCCGCCCCGCGTTTTGACTTCCACGAACGCGACGACCTCGTCGCGCCGTGCAACGAGGTCGATCTCGCGGTGTCCGATTCGGTAATTGCGGTGGAGAATCACCCATCCGCGGTCCGCCAGGTATCCGGCGGCGATCTGCTCTCCGCGGTCGCCCAGCGGCTTGTTGCCGCGCGACCTGGAGGGGCGGGGATCAGGCGGGGCCGGCGGCACCCGCCTCCAGCGGGACCAGAGGTGGCACAAGGCGCGAGCCGATGGCGTCCGCGATCACCGCGATCTGCTCCATCAGCTCGGCGAACTGGTCGGGGAACAGCGACTGCGCGCCGTCGGACAGGGCGCGCTCCGGGTCCGGGTGCACCTCGATCATCAGGCCGTCGGCCCCCGCGGCCACGGCGGCACGCGCCATGGGCGTTACCTTGGCGCGCAGGCCCGTGCCGTGGCTGGGGTCGGCGATGATGGGCAGGTGCGAGAGCGACTTGACGACCGGGATGGCCGTCAGGTCCAGCAGGTTGCGCGTGTGCGTGTCGAAGCCGCGCACGCCGCGCTCGCACAGGATGACGTGCGGGTTCCCCTCCGCCAGCAGGTACTCGGCGCTCAGCAGCAGGTCCTTGACGGTGGCCGCCATCCCCCGCTTGAGCAGCACCGGCTTTCCGGCCCGGCCGGCGCGGCGCAGCAGGGAAAAGTTCTGCATGTTGCGCGCGCCGATCTGCACGATGTCGGCGTACCGCGCCACCAGGTCCAGGCTCTCGTTGTCGATGGCCTCGGTGACGATGGCCATTCCCGTCTCCTCGCGCGCCCGGGCCAGCAGCCTGAGCCCGTCCTCGCCCATTCCCTGGAACGAGTAGGGCGAGGTGCGGGGCTTGAAGGCGCCGCCGCGCAGGATGGTGGCGCCCGCGTCGCGCAGCCGGTGGGCGATGCCGATGATCTGCCGCTCCGACTCCACCGAGCACGGCCCCGCCATTACGCACACCTCGCCCGCGCCGACGCGGGTGCCGTTGTCCAGCGTGATGACGGTGTTCTCCTCGCGCCATTCGCGCGAGACCTGCTTGTACGGCTGGGAGACGTGGATGACCTCCAGCACGCCGGAGAGCGACTCCAGGCGGTCGGCGTTCACCTTGCCGTCGTTGCCCACCAGGCCCACGGCGGTGCGCTGCTTTCCGGGCATGGGCCGCGCTTCATATCCCATCTCGCGGATGGTCTTTACGACCGCCTCGATCTCCTCGGGCGTCGCGTCGTGTCTCATGACGACCAGCATGGTACCGAATCTTGGTGTGAGGTCCCGCAAACAGCTCCGTTTTCAAATCTACGGCCCCACCCCGGCTGCGTCCACACGTGCCCGGGACACGGGAGAAGGAGGCTCACGCGGAGACGCGGAGAACACGGAAAGAACCCTCCGCGCCCTCCGCGTCTCCGCGTGAGATCCAGTTTTCGCGACGATCCGCCGGTGCTACGCCACGCGCTGGTCGCCGAAGCTCCAGGCGCCCTCCAGCTCCACGCCCACGATGGTGGAGACGCCGGGCTCCTCCATCGTCACCCCGTAGATCCAGTCCGCTGACTCCATGGTGCGCGGGTTGTGGGTGATGACGATGAACTGCGTCTGCTCCTTGAAGTCGTTGAGCAGCTGGATGAAGCGGCCCACGTTGCTCTCGTCCAGCGGCGCGTCCACCTCGTCGAACAGGCAGAACGGCGACGGCTTCACCAGGTAGATGGCGAAGAGCAGCGACAGCGCCGTCAGCGTGCGCTCTCCACCCGAGAGAAGGTGGATGCGCTGCGTCTTCTTGCCGCGCGGGCTCGCCTGGATCTCGATGGGCGACTCCAGCGGGTCGTCGGGGTCCGCCAGCCACACGTCGCACTCGCCGCCCTGAAAGAGCGACTGGAAGGTGCGATGGAAGTTCTCGCGCACCTGGTTGAAGGTGCCCATGAACACCTCCCGCGCGGTGCGGTTGATCTGCCGGATGGCGGACGACAGGTCGTCGCGCGCGGTGGTGAGGTCCTTCTGCTGCTCAAGCAGGAACTGCAGGCGGCGGTCCTCCTCCTCGTGCTCCTGAACGGCGAGCATGTTGATGGGGCCCAGCGCGTCCACCGCCTGCGCGATCTCGCGCACTTCCGCGCGCCACGCGTCCGGCTCGCCCTCCTCCACCGGCTGTGCCTGGCCGGCCAGCACGTCCCACGGGCGCCCCCACTCCACCTCGATGCGCTCGCGGACGCGCACGAGCCGGCTCTCGTGGTCCGCGCGCTCCAGCTCCAGCCGGTGGCGCCCCTCCGCCGCCTCCGTCTCGCGCCGCCGGGCCACGCGGGCGCGCTCCTCCGCGCGCGCGATCTCCGCCTCCAGCTCGCCCAGCCGCGTGTCGAGCCCGGCGAGGACGGAGGCCTCGCGGTCGCGCTCCTCGAACAAGCCCTGCACCTCGTCCCCCGCGCGGTCGCGGATGCCGGACAGCCCCTCCAGCGAGCGCCGCAGCTCCGCCGCCTCCGCCTCCAGCGTGCGGCCTCTTCCCGCGGCGCCCTCCGCGCCCTGCCGCGCGGCCGTGAGGGCGCGCTCCAGCTCGCGCAGGTCGCCCTCCGCGCGGGCGACGGCCACGCGAAGCTCGCTTTCCTCGTCGCGCGCGGCCTCCCACACGCTGTCCAGCTCGCCCAGCGCGCCGCCTGCGCGGTGCTGCTCGCCCGCCGCCTCGTTCGCGGCGCGCTGCAGCTCCGCCAGGCGCGTATCCAGCGCCCCGATGCGCTCCATCGCCTCGGCGGAAAGGCGGCGGGCGCCGGTCATCCCCACGCCCACCTCTTCGCGCTCGCGGCGAAGGCGCGTCTGCCGGTGCCCGTGCGCGGCGGCGTCGGCGTCCAGCTGGCGCAGCTCGTTCTCCGTCCGCCGCACGAAGTCCTCCGCCTCGCGCGCCTGCTCCTCCGCGATGGCCATCTGCTCCGCCAGCGCGTCGCGATCCAGGACGAGGCGGTCGTGGGCCACGCGCGCGTCCTCCACCTCGTTGCGCAGGCGGGCCAGCGCCTCGCGCCGGGCCAGGATGCCCTCGCCGCTCACGGGCTGGCCCAGGCGGATCACGCCGCGCGGATCGACCGTGTCGCCCAGCGCGTCCACGCGGGCGCCGCGGGCGTATCCCTCCAGCGCATCCTCCCCCTCCACGACCACCAGGCCGTGCAGGAAGGCCTCCAA
>DATABT010000975.1:0-3726 GCA_036259455.1 Longimicrobium sp.
TAGGCGGAGTCGTTGCCGATGCCGTAGGTGTGCGATCCGTAGGCGGTGTTGCCCGAGAACCAGGGGCCGCCGCTGTCGCCGCCCTCGGAGAGGTTGACGCCGTTGCCGGCCACGCGCACCCAGGTGCAGGCGCCGCTGGCGCAGTAGGAGATGGTGGCGATGGTGCCGCAGGTGTAGCCGGTGGTCTTGCCCTGCTTGCAGACCTGCGAGCCCACGGTCTGGCTGGTGCGCGAGCGGGTGCCGGTGATGGACCGGGTGCCGCTGCCCACCTTGATGGTGTTGGGATAGGTGTGCCCGCTGGCGTTGTGCCACTGGATGTCGTACGAGCCGCTGTACGCCTCGCCGCGGAAGGTGAGCGCGTAGCCGGAGAGCGTCTGGCTGTTGCCGCAGTGCCCGGAGGTGCTCACGCCGCGCGTGCCGGCGGAGTTGCGGACGGTAAAGCCGGTGGTGCAGGTGGAGATGGGAAGGCCGCCGTACATCGCGATCTCCTCCTGCGGAAGGTGGTCGACCTCCACCACCGACGCGGCGCCCTGGCCCAGCACGGCCCGCGCGGCGGCGGAGCGGCCGCGGAGCACGTGCACCTCGGCGCGGTTGGCGCGCACGTCCACGCCGCCCGCCGCCGGGATCCCGGCCCCGCGCACACGGTTGTAGCTCGCCTCCAGGCGGCGCTCCAGCTGCTGGAGGGTGAAGCGGGCCGGCTCCACGCGCACCACCTCCGCCAGGGCCGGGCTCAGGTACGGCCGAATCGTCTCCTCGCCCTTGCGGGTGAAGCGGGCGACCACGTGGAACTCGGGGGCGTGCTCGATGCTCAGGCCGGCGAACGTCGCGGCCTGCTCCTCGGTGAGCCGGGCGTTCAGCGCGTCGATGGCTTCCTGGAGCTGCAGCCGGCGCGCGGCCTCCTGCGGGCTCACGCCAAAGGTCCCGGCGTAGACGGCCGCGTCCTGCTGGATGCCGTCGACGCCGGTTTCGGAGCGGGCCTCGCCGTCCGGCGTGGGCAGACCGGCGTCCGAGGGGAGCCGGTCGCAGGCGCCCGTGAGCGCGATTGCCGCGACCAGCAGCGCGGGGGTCCTGAAGCGGGGGTGCATGGGTTCTCCCTCCTGTGGTGGTTGGCGCTGGAGCATTCCGTTCCGCACCCGCCCTCGGAAGGCAAGTAATCCGCCGGAATTTGACACTGCTTGTTCGTGTGCGCACCCCCCTGTCACCATTCCGCTTAACCCGCCTCAGAGCAAACAAAATGCGGGCACGCGCCGCGCCTCCATCTGGTGCGCCGGGCTCCAGAATGGTGCACCCGACCGCTCGTTACCGGGCTTGCCGTTCCCACCACGTGGACGCGCGCCGTATCACTCGCGGGGCCGCGGGCACGTCCCCACCCCGCCGCGGTGGGCGCGGCGAATCCGTGCGCACAACCCGGTCGCCTGGCGCGATCCTACCGGTTTTCGCGGGCGTGCAGACGGTCGAACGCCGCGGCGGGGGCCTCGAAGGTGGCGAACCCGTTGGTTACCCGCGCACTCTCCAGGCCCAGCGAGTCGCGGAGGTAGCGCCAGAACTGAACATCCGTCAGGCTGGGCGCGTTGGCACCCGCAATGTCTCCCTCGTTCGAGAACAGGAACGGGTGGTTGTGCACGTGGGCGACCGCGCGCCATCCCTCCCTCCGGTCGGCCGCGGCGCGCTCCAGGATCAGGTTGGCCCGCGGTGGCCACGGTGCGCTGCTGCCGGCAAAGTAGACGCGCACGCGGCGGCTCCCGGCGTCGTTCCGCTCCATCACCACCGCCTGGAACTCCGTGGGGTGCGAGGCCATCGCGAACCGCGCCGCCTGGTATTCCACCAGGAGCGCCTCCAGGCAGTTGACGCGGCGGAGCGTCCCCACGGCTCCGGAGAGCACCAGCCGTCCGTTCGCCGCCTCTCCCTGGCTGTCGGCGTCGGGGCGGCCGGCGTAATACGCGATCTGCCGGCTCAGCAGACCGCGCGCATCCAGTGCCCCCACCCGGGTGCGGACCGTGTCCAGAAACGACGAAAGGGCCGGCAGCCGTGACAGCGTCACCGGCCCGGACAGCTGCGCGGCCTCGTACGTCCACGACTGATATACCGTGTCGGCGGCCTGGCGGATCACGACCGGCGCCACGGGCCAGCGGCAGACGCTCGTGCCGGCCGCCGGGGACGTGGCACCCCCCCACCGGGTCGCGCATGCCGCCGCCAGGACGATGGCGGTTGCGGCCAGCAGCCGGAGCGGAAAGGTTCGCGCGTGAGCGTGCACGGGCGGGGAGGGGTACGGGTGAGCGCCGCAGCGAAAGCGCCGCCCGGAACGAGAGTGGTGCGCTCCGCCTGCAACCAGGTCGACGAAAAACCAGAATTCGCCAGGCTCTACGATTCGGTCGTATTACGCAAGGTGCACCGGCAACATGGTTTCGCCTCTCAGAGCGTTTCATCCATCGGCAGGTCGCCAGGATGCAGCGCGACCCTGTGACGATCAATCCGTCAGCCAGTCGATCGACTGCCCGTGCGGACCCGTGATCGCGACGGGCTCTCCGTTCACCGCGAGCAGAAAGCGGTCTGCGGGCGGATCCCCATCCAGCTTCGCCGCGACCTGCGGGAGTACCGCGGAATGTTCGTTGCTGATCCACACCGCACCCAGGCCGCGGACAAGGCTGACGAAGCGCTCACAATCCGCCGGCGCCACGTAGGCCAGCACGGCGGTGTGGAAGATGACGAGCGTGCCGTCCGACGGCGCCGTCGCGGCAAGGGCGGGCAGGTCGTGCAGCAGGTCGCCCTGCACCACGCGCGGCGGATGCCGCCGGGCGACCTCCATCGCGGCCCGCAGGCGTTCGGCGCGGGCTTCCTGCCCCGGCCATACCAGCGTCTGCAGCCACGCCGCCGCCTCCGGATCGCCCACGTCCAGCGGGTTCAGGTCCAGCCCCGCGCGCCAGGCGATGCGCGGCAGCCGGTCCGGGATGGGCGTCGCCTCGTTCGCGGCGCAGGGAAAGACGGGCGCGCGCTCCGCGTCGGGGCCCTGCGGCGCCAGCCGCCCGCGGCCGTAGTCGTAGCCGTAGAAGTCCGGCAGCAGGCACAGCCCCGCGGACGCGCCCACCTCCAGCAGCGCCAGCGGCTGCGGAAGCCGCGCGAGCGCCGGCAGCAGCGCGGCGCAGCGTCCCGGCTCGTTCGTCTGCGTCCGCCGCGCGAGAATGACCTCGCGGATGGCGTCCGGATGCCGCTCGATCAGCTCCTCGAGGTGACGTCCGTCACGCGGCGTGCCGTACAGGTGCCGCACCGCCGCGAAAAGCAGGTTCGGCTGCTGCTTCGGCCTGGGAAGCGTCGCGACGAATGTCACCGCCGCATCCGATTCCGCGACGTAGCGCGCCAGCCGCTCGTACAGCGGCGACACGCCATGCGCCTCGCGGTCCGCCCAGGCGCGGTACCGGGCGCGGATGCCTGCGAGTTGGTCGGGAGGATTCACTGCTTTGTCCGTCGTTGCTGGGGATAGGGATGGGAGATCGGAGATGGGCGGCTGAAGCCGCGGCTCGAACGGCCACAAGCCCCGTCTCGCTCGTTCCTCGCGAACGGGGCTTCACCCGCTCGCGTGGGGCCACGCCTGGCGCGCGTGGATGGCGCGGTGTGATCAACATCCGTACGACCCCCGATCACCTGGAGAGCGACGGACTGCATCCTTTCAGGATGTGCCGAGTGCGTCTGGCGCGCAATCGCAGTTGAAGCCCCGTACGGCGAGGAACG
>DATABT010000976.1:0-1750 GCA_036259455.1 Longimicrobium sp.
CCGCGGGCGCCACGGCCTCCGGCGGCGCGCAGCCGTCCGCCGCGCCCGCCGGCGCGCCGCTGGGCGACGGGCCGCACACGCTCGAGGAGCGGCTTCGCACCAGGTCGACGCCGCTGGTGCGCAAGATCGCTGCGGAGCACAGCGTGGAGGTGCACCAGGTGCCGGGCACCGGGCGCAACGGCCGCGTGACCAAGGAGGACATCCTCAAGTACGTGGAGACGCAGAAGGCCGCGCCCGCCGCGCAGCCGTCCGCGCCCACGCCGCCGGCCCAGCGCCCCGCCGCGCCCGCGCAGCCGGCGTACGAGGGCGGGTTCCCGTGGGACGAGTTCTACGGCGCTCCGCAGCATCCCACCGTCGCCGCCGGTCCCAACGACCGCGTGGAGCCGGCCAGCCGGATGACGCAGATCATCGCGAACAACATGGTGCAGTCGCGGCGCATCAGCCCGCACGTGCACTCGTACTTCGAGGTGGACTACACGCGGCTGGACCGCATCCGGTCCAGGAACAAGAAGCTGTGGGAGCAGCAGGGGGTAAAGGTCACCTACACGCACTTCATCGCGTGGTCGGTGGCGCGGGCGCTGCGCGAGTTCCCCAAGATCAACGCCAGCTACAGCAACCACGAAATCATCTACCGCGCCGACGTGAACCTGGGCATCGCGGTGGCACTGGACAACGGGCTCATCGTCCCCGTCATCCGCAACGCGGACGAGCTGTCGCTGGTGGGGCTGGCCAGGCGGCTGAACGACATCGCCGGGCGGGCGCGCAGCAAGCAGCTCAAGCCCGACGAGATCCAGGGCGGCACCTTCACCATCACCAACCCGGGCATCTTCGGCACCACCATCGGCTTCCCCATCATCAACCAGCCGCAGGTGGCCATCCTGGGCGTGGGCGGCGTGGAGATGCGCCCCGCGGTGGTGAGCGACGAGTACGGCAACCACGCCATCGTCCCCCGCAAGCGCGGCTTCATCTCGCTGGGCTACGACCACCGCCTGGTCAACGGCGCAGACGGCGACCAGTTCCTCGCGCGCGTCAAGCAGCTCATGGAGAACTTCCCCGAAGAGGCGTGATCCGCTTCGGGGTCCATTGTCTGATGAACCGGGAGGCCCGTGATCGTGCGGTGCCTCCCGGTTTTCGCGTTGCGGGCCGAGGAACGGATCGGCCTCACACGGGAGTCACCGGAGTCAAAGGGAGCTGGCTCGTACCTGCTGGGAGAGGGATCGCGACGGAGCGATCATCTGAACCCTGATGATCATGATAATCGCGGAGCGTCCAGTTTTGTGGGTTCGGCCAGACTTGCGCGCAGGCGCGGATTGATCTTGATTGGAGCGCATGACCACGACCGCTGAATCGACGGGTATCTCCGCGCGCACCATGGAGGTGCGGCGCCTGGGGCTGATCACCTACGGCGACGCGCTGGCGCTGCAGGCGGAGCTGGTGAAGCAGCGGCGCGCGGGAGAGATCCCGGACACGCTGCTGCTGCTGGAGCATCCGCACGTCATCACCCTGGGCAGCGGGTCGCACGACGAGAACGTGCTGGTCACGCCCGAGGAGCGGGAGGCGCGCGGCATCGAGCTGTACGACACGGGGCGCGGCGGCGACGTGACGTACCATGGGCCGGGGAAGCTGGTGGGATATCCCATCTTCGACCTCAAGCCCGACCGCCAGGACCTGCACCGCTACCTGCGCGACATCGAAGAGGCGCTCATCGGCGTGCTGTCCGACTTCGGGCTCGTCGGGGGGCGCAAGGAGG
>DATABT010000977.1:0-9115 GCA_036259455.1 Longimicrobium sp.
GACGGCGGTGGTTGCCTCGGGCGCCGGCACGGCGGGGAGCGGGGGCGCGCCCGGCAACGCGTGGCGAAGCCGCAGCAGCGCGTCGCGCGCCTCCTCCGGCGTGGACGCGCCGCGCAGGCGGTCCGCCGCCCGTTCCGCCGCCTCCGCCAGCGAAGACACGCCGTACGTCCCCGCCAGCTCGCGAACGGACGCCGCCAGCTCCGCCACCTCGCGCGCCACCCGCCCGAAGCGCCGCGGCCGCGCCGGCTGCCCCGCGATCAGCCCTTCCGCGCGGTCCAGGAACCCGGTCGCCTCGATGCGCAGAAAGCTCTCCACCTCCGGCGTCATCCCGTCCCCCGACGGCGCCGGCGCCATGGGCGACGAGACCAGGTGCGGCCCCGGCTCGTCCGCGAACAGGCGGCTCAGCGGCATCACCTCCACGTCCTCCCCCGCGGCGGAGGCCTCCTCCACCTGGTCGCGCAGGTCGCGAAAGGCGGAAAGCTCCGCCGACTCCCCCGGCGCGCGCCCGCCCTCCAGCGACGTGGCCGCCGCGCGCAGCGCCGCCGCGCCGGAGGCCAGCAGGTCCAGCTCCGTGCCCGCGACGGCGCCCATCCGTCCCAGGATCTCGTGCGCCGCGTCCTCGATCCCCTCCAGCACCTCCAGCACCGGCGCCAGCGTCTCCATCCCCGCCACGCCGCGCACGGGCCGCATCCGCCGCAGGACGACGCGCAGCGGCTCGCGCCCCCCCGGCGCCGCCGCCAGTTCCGCCAGCGCGCGGTCCATCTCCGCCACCACCCCCGCGATCTCGCGGCGGACGAACTCGAAGAGCGCGTCGCCGTCCCCGGGCGCCTCGCTGCGGCGCCGGCCGCCACGCACGTCCGCCCACCGGTCCGCGGCCGCGGCCGCGCGCTCGTCGTCCGCCGCGCTCCACCGGCCGTGCCGCTCCACCAGCGCGCGCAGGTCTTCCGCCGTGCGCCGGGCGCGGTCACGCACCTCCGGCGTCCACTGCAGCAGCCCGTCGCGAATGGCGCGCGCCCCGTCCTCCAGCCGCTCCGCCACCTCGGCGATGGGCGCCGCGCCCGCCAGCTGCGCGCTCCCGCGAACGCCGCGCGCCAGCCGGAAAAAGCGCACCGGGTCCGGCCGGTCGCTCCCGGCCAGCAGCGCGTCCATCTGGTCCAGGAACTCGCCGGCTTCCAGCGTGAAGTATTCGCTGAGCGGTTGGGCCATGAGGAGAGGGTCGGGTGGGGGTGTCAGCGGCGGGCGCGGCGCAGAAGGTCCACCATGTCGCGGACGGCGCGCTCCAGGCCGGTAAAGACGGCGCGGCTCACGATGGAGTGGCCGATGTTCAACTCCTCGATCTCTTCCACCCGCGCCAGCGGCGCCACGTTCTCGTACGTAAGCCCGTGCCCCGCGTGGACGGCGAGCCCCAGCGAGCGCCCCAGCGCCGAAGCGCGGCGCAGCCGGCCCAGCTGCTCGTCGCGCTCCGCGCCGCGCGTGTTGGCGTACTCGCCCGTGTGCAGTTCGATGGCGTCCGCGCCCAGGTCCAGCGACGCGCGGATGCTCTCGGGGTCGGGGTCGATGAAGAGCGAGGTGCGGACGCCGGCGTCCTTCATCCGCCGCACGGCCTCGCCCAGCCCCGCGCGCGTGGCGTCGCTGAAGGTCAGCCCGCCCTCCGTCGTCACCTCCTCACGCCGCTCGGGAACGAGCGTGGCCTGGTGCGGTCGCCACTCCTCCGCCAGCGCCAGCACGTCCGACGCCGCCGCCAGCTCCAGGTTGACGACGGTGCGCGCCGTCTCCATCAGCAGGCGCACGTCGCGGTCCTGGATGTGGCGGCGGTCCTCGCGCAGGTGAATGGTGATGCCGTCCGCGCCGCCCAGTTCCGCCAGCACGGCCGCGCGCACCGGGTCGGGCTCGTCCGTGCCGCGCGCCTGGCGCACGGTGGCCACGTGGTCGATGTTGACGTAGAGCCTCAACTCCCCTCCCCCAGCAGTGCGCCCATCCGCTCCGCCGCCGCGGCGTCCAGCCCCGCGCGCCGCGCCAGCCGCAGGGCCTCGCGGCCGAGCAGGGAATATAGCGCCCGCTCGTCCGCCGACAACCGGCCCAGGTGCAGCGCCACCGTCTCCACGTCGCCGCGGATGACGGGCCCCGTGAGCGCCGCCGCCGGCCCCCGCGCGCCCACGTTCTCCACCGCGCCGCCGGCCAGCCCGGTGAGCGCCGGCCGCGCGTCCGCCGCGTCCACACCCGCCTGCTCCATCAGCCGTTCGGCCACGGAAAGCAGCGCCACCGCGTAGTTGCTGGCGAACACCGCCGCCGCGTGGTACGCCGGCTTTCCCCCCGGCGCAATGTGCAGCGCGTGTCCCCCGCACGCCCGGACGATGCACCGCGCCAGGTCCGCCGCCGCTTCCTCTCCCTCCACGCCCCACGTGGCCCCCGCCAGCCGGTCCGCGCCCGAGACCGGGTCCGCGATGGCCGCCAGCGGGTGCGCCGATCCCGTGGGATGTCCATGGTCGGCCAGCCGCTGCAGGGCCTCCATGGAGCGGCTGCCGCTGGTGTGCAGGATGGGGATGGACGGCGGGAGGGCGATGGATGCCAGCCGCCCCGCCACCTCCTCGATGGCCGCGTCCGGCACCGCGATCACGATGGCGTCGGGATCGCGCGGCGCGTCCTCGATGGCGGAGCGATACTCCGCGGGCGGCGGATCGCCGCGAAAGAGCGAGAGCGCCGGCGCGCTCGCCCGGCGCCCCGTCACCGTCAACCGCTCCACGGCGTGCACGCGATGCAGCCGCAGCCCCAGCGCGGGCCCCGTCCGCCCCGCCCCGATGATCCACAGGTGCGGCGCCACCCGCACGGCTGGCTCAGGCGACATCGATCCCACGAAAAAAAGGGTTCGTCGTCGATTTCGTTGCAGGTAAACAGACCCTACGCCGAACTGTCATTTCGAAGGAGGCGCCTGCACCGAACTCAGCCCGTGCAGGATTCCCATGGCGCCGACTGAGAAATCTACTCACCCGTGCCCGTGATCCGGCCCGCGGCTCGGTCCTCGACCCGCTTCCGTGCGGCGCATCGGAGGCGGGTCCCGGAACGTGCGGCCAGCCATGAGCGTGGGTGAGTAGATTTCTCAGTCGGCGCAACAAGATCCTGCATGAGGCAAGTCCTCGCGGGCGCCTCCTTCGAAACGACAGCTCACGGCGCAGACTTCGCGCGTGCAACAAAGTCCGCGATGAACCAAAAAAAGATACCTCACACAGGGGGAACAGAGTCATCAGAGTTCCTCCTCTGCCAACTCTGTTGACTCTGTGTGAGGCCATACTTCCGGCGGACCGGATCGGGCTCATCCGCCGCCGTAGACCTTTACCCCGCGGCTGCGCAGGCGGCCCAGCGCGGCGTTGGGCAGGCGGGCGCGCAGGTGGATCTCCGCGCCGCGGTCCTCGCGCGCCAGCACCTCGCCCTCGCGGTAGATCTCCGCCAGCAGCCCGCCCTGCGACGACGACAGCGTAAGCTCCACGTCCGGGCGGATCTTGCGCACCTCGTCGTGCAGCAGCGTGCGCAGCGGCTCCACCGCGCCCTCTTCGATGGTGTTGACGAAAATGGAGGGCTCCGGGAACCGCCGCTCGCGCAGCGCCTGCTCCTCGTCGTGGGTCAACCGGTCCGTCTTGTTGAAGACGAGCACCGTCGGCTTCTCGCGCAGCCCCAGGTCCGCCAGCACCTCGCGGACGACCTCCATCTGCTCCTCCCATGCGTGGTGCGAGGCATCGATGGTGTGCAGCAGCACGTCCGCCTCCGCCGCCTCTTCCAGCGTGGCGCGGAAGGAGGCCACCAGGTGGTGCGGCAGCTTGCGGATGAATCCGACGGTGTCCGTCAGCAGCACCTCCGACCCCTCGCCCACGTCGATGGACCGCGTCGTAGGGTCCAGGGTGGCGAACAGGCGGTCTTCCACGAAGACCTCCGTCCCGCTCATCTTGCGCAGGATGGACGACTTGCCCGCGTTGGTGTAGCCCACCAGCGACGCGCGCAGCGTGCCCTGCCGCCCCTTGCGCTGCGTCTGCCGCTGTTTGGCGATGTGCTCCAGCTCGTTCTTGAGCCGCGCGATGCGGTGGTCGATGAGCCGCCGGTCCGTCTCCAGCTGCGTTTCGCCGGGGCCGCGCATGCCGGGGCCGCTGCGGCTGCGGGAAAGGTGGCTCCACATGCGCGTCAGGCGTGGCCGCATGTACTGCAGCTGCGCCAGCTCCACCTGCGCGCGGGCCTCGCTGGTGCGCGCGCGCGTGGCGAAGATGTCCAGGATGAGCTCCGCGCGGTCCATGATGCGCGTGCCCACGATGCGCTCCAGGTTGCGCCCCTGCGCCGGCGAAAGTTCGTCGTCGAACAGGATGAGCGTGGCCCCCTCGGCCGCAACGAAGTTCCGCAGCTCCTCCGCCTTCCCCTCGCCGATGAAGAACTTGGGGTGCGGATGGTCCAGGCGCTGGACAAACGAGTCCAGCACGTCCACGCCCGCCGTGTCGGCCAGGCGCTCCAGCTCCTGGAGGTGCTCTTCGGTGACCTCGGCGGTCTGCGACTTGGGCGGCGCCCCCACCAGGACCGCCTTCTCCCGCGGCTCCGCCAGCTCGATCAGTTCTCGCGTGTTGATGCGGACCTCTCCTCGAATCTACAGGTCGTCGGGACTGAGCCCCGTGTGCTTCGCGATCTTTGCCAGGATCTTCGGCCCGAGCTCGTCGCCGTCATGGTAGGCGAAGACGTAATTCGGCCAGCCCCTGCGGCTCAACGTGCGGTGCGAGCCTCGTTCTCGCTCGATTCACCAACCGAGGCGAAGCAGAGCCGCCAGCACACGTTTGGGCTTTGCGGATGGCCATTCGCTCATGCCGCCGCAAACGTGAGGCTCTCGAATTCGCTCGTCTCCTCACCGTGCTCGATGCGATCAGCAATGACGTGCAGAGCAAGTGCCTTCGCCTTTGCGACCGCCTCCGAACGAGTGCTCCCGTAGACGATCACTCCCGGAAGTGTCGGCACCTCCGCGATCCAGCGCCCGTCGACCTCGCGATCCACTTCGATGCTGACATTCATCACACGGCTCCTGAAAATCGGAACGTGGGCGATCTCAAGTTGACCAGGTCAGGCGTACATGAGCTTGCGGCCCTTGGGCTCGGGCACCGGCCTTCCGAGTTCTCGCGCGACGTCGATCCAGGCCCGCATCCCCTCCTGCGCCATCGCGAGTGCTTCTTCGTAGGTATCGCCGTGCGCCATGCATCCGGGCAGTCCCGGGACTTCGGCGATCACCACTGGTCGATGTCGCTCCAGTAGAGGATGATCTCGTATTTCAGCACGCCAACCTCTCCTGTCCAGAGCGTCACGACGAATCTACACGCCCGCAAGCTCCTCGCCTACCCTTTCCCAGGTGGCGTAGGCGTCGGCGAGTTCGGCGGTGAGGGTCTCGCGCTCGGCGGCCAGGGCGGCGGGGCGCGACGGGTCGGCGCCGGCGGCGTACAGCGCGGGGTCACCCAGCGCGGCCTCGACCTCGGCGATGCGCGCCTCGATCTTCTCGATGCGCACCTCCAGTTCCTGCTGCTCGCGCTCGCGGCGGCGGATCTCGTTCTTCGAGAGCGTCGACCCCTTCGCCGGGGCCGATGCCGCCGACGCGCCGCCGAGCCTGGGCTCGGCGGTGCGGGCGAGGACGGCGGTGGCGGCGGATTCGGCCCTGCGGCGCGCGCTGTGGTCCAGCCACTCGTCGAAGCTGCCGGGGTAGTCCACGAACCTGCCGTCCTCGTACGCCCACACGCGCGTGGACACGGCGGAGAGCATGGCGCGGTCGTGGGAGATGAGGATCACCGTGCCGTCGTATCCATCCAGCGCCTCCTCCAGCACCTCGCGGCTCTCGATGTCCAGGTGGTTCGTCGGCTCGTCCAGCAGCAACAGGTTGGCCTTCTGCAGCGTGATCTTCGCCAGGGCGACGCGCGCCTGCTCGCCGCCGGACAGGTCGCCCACGCGCGCCTCCTGCTCATCCCCCGAGAACAGAAAGCGGCCCAGGTGGCTGCGCAGCTCCGGAAAGGTGAGCGACGGCGCCGCCTCCGCCACCTCTTCGCGGATCCTGTTGTCCGGGTTGAGATGCGTGAAGTCCTGGCGATAGTACGCGGGCCGCACGCCCGTCCCCATTGTCACCGAGCCGCGCAGGGGCTGGGCAACGCCCGCGAGGACGCGCATCAGCGTGGACTTGCCGCAGCCGTTGGGGCCCACGATGGCGATCCGCTCCGCGCGCGAAACCTCCGCGCTGAACGGGGCGAAGAGGATGCGCTCGCCGAACGCGCACTGCACGCCGTCCACCCGCATCACCACGCCGCCGCTGCGCCCTCCGGACGCAAAGCGCAGCCCCATCGCCTTCTCGTCACCGCTGACGGCGGCGATGCGCTCCATGCGGTTCAGCAGCGTGCGGCGGCTCTTTGCCTGTTTGGTGCGGGTGCCGGCGATGAACTTCTGGATGAAGGCCTCGGTGCGGGCGATGTGCGCCTGTTGCTGCTCGTACTGCTTGCGCTGCAGCTCGCGCCGGGCCTCGCGCTGGTCCAGGAAGCTTTCGTAGCCACCGGTGTACGCGTACGCCGTCCCCTCCTCCAGGTGGAGGATGTGGTCGGCCAGCCGCTCCAGGAACACGCGGTCGTGGCTGACGACCAGGACCGTGCCCGGGTAGCCGCGCAGGAACTCCTCCAGCCACTCGGTCGATCGAAGATCGAGGTGGTTGGTGGGCTCGTCCAGCAGCAGCACGTCCGGCTGGGCGAGCAGCGTCTGCGCCAGGCGAAGCCGGCCCAGCTCGCCGCCGGAGAGAGCGCGAATGGGCTTCTCCCAGGTCTCGGGGGGAAAGCCGAGGCCCTCGAGGGTGGCATCGGCGCGCGAGCGCATCTCGTATCCGCCGCGGCGCCGGAATTCCTCCACGTGGCGGTCGTACGACTTCAGCAGCCGCTCCGCCTCGCGCGGCTCCTGCACCGTCCCCAGCTCCTCCAGCTCGCGGTTGATGCGCGCCTCCATCGCCACCAGGTCCGCGAACGGCTCCAGCGCCGCCTGGTGCACGGTGGCCGCGCTCTGCTCGCCGCGGTTCTGGCGCAGCAGCGTGTAGCGCAGTCCGGGGTGGCGCCACACCTCGCCCTCCGTCGGCTCATCCTCGTCCGTGATGGCCCTGAAGAGCGTGGTCTTGCCCACCCCGTTGCGCCCGACAATTCCCCAGCGCTCCCGCGCGCCGACGGTGAACGAGACGTTGCGGAAGATCCAGCGGTCGCCGTACTGCTTTCCCGCGTTCTGCAGGCGGACGATGGTCATCTGCCTCCGAGCAGCGACATCGAGCCCGTCTTGCGGAAGGGCACCGTGCGGCGCGAACCCGCCGCGCGCACCTGCACCGTCCCCGTCACGCGGTAGTTGAAGCGCCCCGTGCGCAGGACGGACGACGCCACCGGCCCCAGCTCCGACAGCCGGAACTCCACGGGGATCTGCACCACGCGCGTCTCGCGGGCGCCGATGACGATGTCCTCCTCGTGCGTGCCGCTGGTCAGCCGCTCCCACCCCTGCTCGTCGGCGGAGTCGCGCGGCGTGCGCAGGAACAGCTCGTAGTTGATGGTTTCGGCGCGAAAGCCCACGGGATTGGGGTTCTGCACGCGCACGTTCACGTTGATGGTCCCGCCGTTCAGCCCCACGCTTCCCAGCGAGATCCCCTCCAGCTCGATCTCCGGCTTGCGGAACCCGGTGCACGCGGACGCGAGCGTCGCCAGGACCAGCACCGCCACCAGCATCGTACGTCGGATCATCTCGTTACTCCTCGTAGTGCAGAACCGTAGAACCGCACGGGGCGATTCGGTTGATGTAGATGGCGTGCGCCCGCCGGCTCCCCCGGCGCGAGGTCCGCCCGCGCATTCGGCGGATCCCGTCGGCGACTTTCGCGCCGAACCCAGCGACCCGCGGCCAGGGCCACAATCCGCGAAGGTGGATTTCGCGCTTTTCAGCGGCGAAATTTCGCTCCCCGGACGCGGCGAAGGCCTGTGCCGATCGTCACACGTCTCCGAACGCCAGCGCCGGCACGGCGCGCCACGCCTCCCACTCCGCGCCCTCCAGCATCTTCCAGCGCCCGCCGGGGCCCAGCAGCAGTCCCCGCCCGCACCATCCGGCGACAAAGTCCAGGTCGTGGCTGCTGATGAGGATCGCGGCGCCCTCGGCCCGCCGCGCGTCCAGCTCCGCCACCAGCCGGCCGGCGGAGGTGCGGTCCAGCCCGTTCAGCGCCTCGTCCAGCAGCAGCGCGCGCGGGCGGTGCAGCAGCGCGGCGATGATGGCCGTCTTGCGCCCCATGCCCTGCGAAAGCTCGCGGCAGAGCGTGCCCTCCGCGCCGTGCAGCCCCAGCAGGTCCAGCAGCCGCGCGCACTCCGCGCGGGCGGCGGACGCATCCATCCGCCGCGCCGCCGCGACGAACTGCAGAAACTCGCCGACGGTCAGCTCGCCGTACAGGAACGGCTGCTCGGGAACGAAGCCGATACACCCCGCGGCAGAGGCGGGGTCCGTGAAGGGATCGTGCCCGCACAGCCGCACCTGGCCGCCATCCGGCAGCCGGTCGCCGGTCACGCAGCCCAGCAGCGTGCTCTTTCCCGCGCCGTTGGAGCCCAGCAGCGCCACCGCCTCGCCCGGCCGCAGCGCGAAGGAGACGCCGTCCAGCACCACGCCGCGCCGGTACTTCTTCCGCAGCCCCTCCACCGCCAGCGGTGGCGCTTCGTCCGTTCGCATCGTCGTCGTCATCGTCCCGCCGCGGCGAGCGAGGCGGCGGATGCCACCAGCGCGCTCCCCGCCGCCGCGGCGATCCACATCCACGCGCCGCCGTCCACCACCAGCGCCCAGCTCAGCGCGACGGGGATCACCAGCGCGAGCGCCATCCCGAACGCCGCCGCCCACCGCCCGACGAACCGGTCCGCGAGCGCGAGCCCGGCCGCGCGGTCCAGCCAGCGCCGCCCCCCGCGCTCCATCCGTCCCAGCCCGATCACCGCCGCGGCCTGCATCGCCAGCACCACCGCGCCGGCGCCGGCCACCCACCCCTGCACCGCCGGCCGCTCGCCCGCGCGCAGGATGGCGAGCACGCACACCACCGCGACGGGCCACGCCACCCGTCCCGCCCAGCGGAACC